>JAWXBG010000172.1:0-2970 GCA_034439875.1 Flavobacteriales bacterium | reverse complement strand
TTAAGAATTGGATTCCAAATTACCGATTAATCAATTGGTTTGTTATCATATTGATTCATTTCAAAGCAAATAGGGCAATTAAATCTCATGGTTTAGTTTTACCACATGGAGGGATAGTGTCAAATTGAGCTTCTCAAAACGCCTGAAAATCATCCTAAAGCGCCCACTTTTCATCTAACTCTCTGAAAAACGAAGTTTTTTCACATCCTGACGGGTGGCGGCTTGGCGCTGGGCTTTTTTGCTCTTTCTGTACTTCGACAAATACAGTCAGCTTATTTTTACATTATTAGACTTTGATAAAAGGAGGAAGAGCAAAAAAGACTTGCGCCAAGGTGCGGTTACACGAGGCCGTTATCATCAGTTTTTCACGAATATTATCGTTTCAACAGTACCTGTATCAGTTATTGCAGAGAGAAAGTAACAACCCGTTGGAAACAATTCTGTATTTACTCTAACTAGCAAATTATTTGGTTGTGCTGTATAAATAATTCCACCAAAAAGATTGGAAATTTCCACCTTTGAAATCGGTAATAGATTTTGAATAGTTAATTCAGTAGTTGTTGGATTGGGATATATTGAGATAGACTTCTCAGATTCTTGTTCTAGTATGCTCACCGTGTTACAACAATCAATACCAGATGGGAATTCAATAGACGGAAATATTCTATCGTCATTTAAGAAATAACAATGCAGCCCTTCATTTAAATCAACACATGTGAAACTAAGTGAATGAACTAATCCAATATACGTATTTCCTATACCTTCAATCCAGTATTCTATATTGCCCCCTAAATCGGATGAAGCGTCATACATGAGTGTCCACATTCTTCTTACGCTACCGTCATACATCGTTATTTCTTCAATGGCAGTTACAACGAGCGTTTGTGGTTCAGCGAAAAAATCGAAACACGTTTCAAGTGTAACAATTTCACCCACTTCTAAAGTAAAATCGAACAGTAACTTATCAGAATCCATTTCATTGTATCGGCTATACCATTTTCCGGAATCTTCTCTAATGAGCATAAGAGGAGTGACTGGAATATTATTACCGGAATAACTGAATATTTCAATTTGATAGTAAACGGTATCATTGATGCTTGTAGTTCCATTTATGCGATAGGCATAAGTGCCATGTTCGCTGCTCAACATTGATTGCCAAGCCATCTGCCAAGTTGCATCAAGCGGTATAGGTAAAGGGTCAGTTTGTGCGTGAAGGAACTTTGCGAATACAATTAAAATAATGGTCAGAATTGTTTTCATCTCTTTATTCTTTAATTAGTTTATTGATTGATAAAGTGCCATTTTCTCCTCTACATTTAATGGTGTAAATACCCGATGGCAAATTGTGAATATCGAAGTTATTTTTGACTGATTGGCGATATTTTTCATGCGCTGCAAGCTGTCCTTGACAATCATAAATTTCTACATCCCAATTATCTCTTTGAGGGAATTCAATGGTTATGGTGCTTGTTGCCGGATTAGGATAAACCAACAAATTCTGAACGGACTCAAACTCAGTCATACCAACCGAGCACCCTGAAACCAAACAACCAAGGCTGTCAACTCTTATCAAGTAACTGTCTTGAATGTAACCGCCTTGCGGCCCTGTTCCTGTGTACATATAGACGCGTCCAATAGCAGTGATGGAACCATCATCATTTTCTACGAAGTCATTGAGTTGGCACTGGGCTTGCGATGCCTCCAATTCGGCATAACTTATTGGAACATATATCCGCTTCCATAAAAGATTATATTCATCATCTAACTTCATCATAAGAGCAGCATTATCTAATGGGTCAGCGATGGAGCCGGGTATGATTTCGTGCATACACTCGCCCACACCTATATAACCACCGGACTGCAATTTTTTGAATCCGTGAATCCGATTGACTGAATTGAAATCATCAAGATTATCAGGGTCGTAAGGTTCCGATTCAAAATAGATTTTTGTCCAAAGTGTATCCCCAGTGGCTGCATCCAACTCACCAATTAAAGGTTGCATACTCACGTAATCAATGTACTTTGTTCCTGCAAAAAGGTAGTTGCCATTATCGAGTTTTACAATTCCTATTGCACCAAGATTTATGTTGTCTGCATAAGCCATTGTATTAGTCCATTGGCTAACACCAGAATAGTTGAATTTACGAATGTATTGTTGTCCATCGCCATTGCCTTGGTCGGTTAAAGTGGCATAGCGAGAGCCCCCTACAATAAAGCCATCACCAACATCAACAATACACTTTGGCTTGAAAGTAAATCCTGTGTCATAGGTTAGATGCCATTCGTACTGGCCATCAAGCGAGCATTTGGCTATTAATAACTCGTGATTGCCTCCTAAGGTTCTGTCTCGACAAAGCAGATACATACCAGACTCATTGAGAATTCCGCCCCAAGCATCAGGTCTTTGATTGACCAAGGTATCAAGCACAATTATTTCAATCGGTTGGCCATCAATTGTGAACTTATTCAGGAAAGGTAGCAATTCAGTATCTCCAGCAAGGCTATGATTTCCGAGAATCCAGTAGAATTGGCTAGTCTGATTCACTAAAATATTTACATTCCAATTCGGCTGACTGAAAGTTTCAGTTGGATTAGAAAGCGAAGTATCCCACAGCAAAGCCCCTTGTTCATCAAAGGCCGCCACCAAAGTTGTATAGCTCAAAACGGGGTCGGTTGCCAGATGCGTTGTGAAATATCCCGCATCTGTTTTTACAATCGAGCCACCATCATTTGAAAAACCATTGTGGTCGTAGAGCACTTCAAATTGTTGTGCTATGGAAAGTTTGCACAAGCAAATAGAAAGAGAAATTATTATCTGTTTCATCATTCAAAAGGATAAAAACCAACCCGCTCCAATGGAGCGGAAGGGTTTGTCTCGTCCTAAAAAAAGTTTACAGTTTATATAGTTAAATCCTGCCATTAGTTTACAGTTGATTCATAGTCCTGAAATTGGTTTACAAGTATAGGTTT
>JAWXBG010000171.1:0-26258 GCA_034439875.1 Flavobacteriales bacterium | reverse complement strand
ACTTAAATCCTATTATGCCAATTTGGGGCAAGTCAATTCCTATGGATTTGAATTGTCTTACGAAATAAAATTCAAAAAATTTGATCTAACAGCTTCATATACTTGGAATCAAATTTTTTCTAAGCAATCCACTTATACGCTATCGGATATCAATCTATACAATGCCAACGATCATTTTGGTGCGCCAGTGAATTCATTGAGCATTCGATCCAATTTAAAAATTAAAGATCGAAGCAATCTAATTCTATCCGGTCTTTTTCAAGGAACTAAAGAACATGATGATAAACATGACGACATAGCTTTGAATAGGTATTATTCGGACCCATCGCTGATTGTAAACATTTTGTACAGGGCAAAACTAGGAAGTGCCGGACGAGTAAATCTGGAACTAGGGGTTCTAAATGCGCTTAATCAAAACCAATATTTGTGTTGTAGTGCCGATGATACCAATGCACCCGTAAACATTAGCACGAGACAGTACCGTGTAGCTCTCTCCTACTCTTTGTTGAAATGAACTTGAAATCAATTATAGCAGTTCTATTCGCGCTAAGCTTATCATATATGCTTAAGGCCAGACCTGTAGAGCCAGATTTGTTTCGCAGCAACTTTATAATTTTGTACGATCATGCACAGAAATGCAAAGAGAATGGCCAATATGTTGAAGCCAAAATGATTGGTGAGGAAGCCCTTGAATTAGCCATACGTTTAAATGATCCGAATTTGCAAACCCAATCATGCCTTTTGCTATTTGATACTTATTACTTACAAAAAGATTATTACAACTGTATTGATTTTGGAAGTAGAGCTCTAATCTACTCATCCAATGCCACATCCGATATAAAATTGTTAAGTCATCTTCGGATGATCGAATTGTATGAGACGTTGGGGATTCCCGAACTAAATCTAACATTAATTCCCGAAGCGGAAAAATGCGCGTATACAAGTGTTTTAATCGAAGAGCTGAGAAAATTTAAACTTCACGCATTAAAAAGTCAGAAGTTCTTACCAGATATCGAAAAACAGCTAATTCAGCTATTGGATAATGCTAAAGTGAGCAAAGACCACGACATTGTTCTCGAGACACTTGAAGTAATTATGATGTGTTTGTCCGACGCAAAACGTTTCAAGGAGGCGGAAAAATATGCCGAGGAGATGAAAGGTTACGCAGGATGGGCAAAGAATGCTGTAAAACTAGTTGTAGCCAACAATAATCTAGGGTTGATAAATGGCGCACTCTCTAAACCAGAGAATGCTATGTTCTACTTCGACAAGGCAATCTCTCTGAATAAACAGGAGTCACCTCTTTTGGTTGAAATTTTATTGAATAAGGCCTTTTTATATACCAATCAGACAAAGTACAGCGAAGCTATAGCCTTGCTTAGTAAAGCCGTTGATATCGCCGAAAGAGGCAAGTTCTACAAACAACAAATAAAGGCACTGGCCGCTCAGGCGTCTATTAGTTTAATTAATAGCGAAAATTTCGATGCACAATCATTAGCGAGAAAAGCGTTGGCACTTTCTACCGAGTCCATGACCGACAACTATCTCGAAGAAATCTATTTGATCCTATCGGAAATCGCAAAACAAAATGGGAATAAGGAATTAAACTTAAAGTACCTAACTGATTCAAAAAAACAAGCTGAAGAGAAAAATCAACGTTTATTGAGCGAAACGAAGGAACGCACAAATTTCATCACGAGTATTCAAAAAACTATTCGTGCAGTGGAAATTGATATCACCGCCACTACAGAACAAATGCTTCGCGAAGAACAAGTTGAGCTGAATGATGCAAATCAAAAACAGGCATTTCAACTCTTGCGCACTGAAAAAGAACTTCGTGAAAGTGAATTGGAACGGGAATCATTTGCACGTGAAAAAGCACAACAAGAACTCGCATTGCTCGAGTCCAAGTACATTTCAGAGCAACAAAATCAAGAAATAACAACATTAGAAAAGGAGAAAACCGAACAAAAGTTGAGTCTTGCTAATCTAGAAATAGACAAGCAAAACCAAGCGAGCAACATGAAGATTCTTAATCAGAACAATGCGATTCTAGACACCAAAAACAAGCTTCAAGCGGAAAAAGCAAAGACTAGTGCTTTGTGGGTCAAAACATCTATTTTCGGATCCATAGTGCTTGTGCTTGCGCTAATGGCCACTGTATATGCCATTCGAAGACAAAGGAAAAGCATTGCTACCATTTCTGATCAAAAGGATATTATTGAGCAAAACGTAGTCGAACTTTCTGTAAAAAACAACGACATCAACAAGAGTATAGAATACGCTCAGTTTTTCCAAGCTGCAATAATACCTGAAGAAATTGAACTTCAAAAAAGACTCAAGAATTCATTTATCATTTATAAACCCCTCGATGCTGTTTCAGGCGATTTACCATTCATCGTTCAACGCGACAATTTTCTTTATGTAGGTGCAATCGACTGTATTGGACATGGAGTTCCCGCAGCTATGCTCACTTTTATGGCTCATTACTCTCTACTCGAGTTGATCGATCGCCGAGGAAATAACATATTATGTGGAGACCTCTTGTTAGAACTAGACCAAGCCATTAAACACTCCCTAACCCGTCAAGGCAATAGCGATATGTATAATTCCGGAATCGATCTTGGACTTTGCAGAATAGATCTAACAGAAAGGAAAATTCAGTTTGCCGGAGCTCAAATCCCTCTTTACATCTGTAAACCCGAAGGCGTAGAAAGAATTAAAAGCAATGTGAACAGTTTGGCTGATCTGCTATTAGACAAAGAATTCCCATATAAAACCCACCATTTTCAAGCTACTGGCATCGAGCATTTTTACTTGATGAGCGATGGGTTTAACCATCAGTTTGGTGGGGAAACGGGTAACCAAAAATTCTCAAGATCCCGATTTGTGACTAGCATACACAAAAGTTATCACAGAGGTTTGAAAGAAATTAAGAAAGAATTGATAGTCATGCACGACAACTGGAAAGCAGCTCAAGCGCAGACCGACGATATATTGGTAATAGGATTTTCATTATAACAAAAAACATTATGGCACCGACGAGTTCTTTAAATTATCATGGAAGGCTGACGGATGATCTCCGCGCCAACATCTGCGATCTACTGCGTCAATCGCTGAGAGATAATCTGGATGGAATCAAACAGATTTCAAAACTTGTGCTGTATGCGCTCGAATTGTTAGACAATGCTCAACGGTACAGCACTGTAAATGACGTGCGTTTTGAGTGTGAAGCCAAGAATGGCGAACTTACTTTGTCAGTAATTAACAAAGCCTCGCTTGAGGATGCCAATAGACTTATGGAAACCGTTAACTCTTTGAGAAACAAAAGTTCTGACGAAATTAATGTAATTTACAAAAAAAGCCTTTCCAATAATCAATTTGGCTCTAAAGGTGGAGCTGGATTGGGTTTCCTGCAGATTCTCAGAAATGGATCAAATGAGTTAAATGTACATGTTGAACAATTAAGTGGTGATATTCATTTATGCAAAAGTGTTTTAGTAGCAAAAATTACCATAAATTCGGAGCTGTTTCCTTCATCAGCTATCTAAAATACTATGATCTCTGCCCTACGAATTGAAAGAACCTCAACTACACCGCTTGTTTTTTGGGACAACGACGCGTCAGAATTGTTAATCGATGGGATTTGTTGTCCAATTGATGCACACAACTTCTTCACTCCTGTTGAAGATTGGCTTAAAGAAAATTCTGAGAAACTCACTCAGAAAACAAGATTTGTTTTCTGTCTTAAATTCTTTAACTCCTCTTCTGCAAAGGCGATTTTCCAATTTTTGAAGGAACTAAAGCCTATTGTGGCCGAAAAAAAAATCGGCAATATTTATTGGGTCATCGAGGATAATGATGACTTTATGATCGATTCTCACGAAGACTATCAAGAGTTACTAGAAATGAAAATTGAAGTAATAGAAAGGAAAGAGAAGTAGAATTCCTATTTTCCCTTACAATTAGAACTTGTTGCAGGTCTGAGGGTTTCGTATATTGCGTAACTATCAAATCTTCAATATGAAAAACCTCTACACCCTCTTAATTCTGCTTCTGTGTGTGTCATTCACAGAAGCTCAACTACCCAGTTCACTTAACATAAACCTAACTACCCATTATTCAGGACTGAGTACACCTGTAGGCATATACAATTGTGGCGACAATCGCTTATTTGTGTTAGAACAAAGTCAGGGTGATATAGAAATTATAGATACCAATGGGGCCTACATTGGCAAATTCTTGGACTTAACCGGCGTGATTAGCACCGGTAGCGAGCGAGGGCTCCTCGGATTGGCTTTCCATCCTAACTATTTGAGCAATGGATTTTTCTTTGTGAATTACACCAATACTGCAGGTAACACTGTAATAGCAAAATATTCTGTAAGCGGAAATCCCAATATCGCCAATGCGGCTTCGGCTGTTATTCTCCTTACTATCACACAAGATTTTTCCAATCACAATGGAGGTCACCTCGCCTTCGGACCAGACGGAAACTTATACATAGGTATGGGTGATGGTGGCAGTGGTGGAGACCCGAATAACAGAGCTCAAAATCCATTGAGTTTACTCGGCAAAATGCTCCGAATAAATGTCACTGGCGTGCCTACTTTTACCATTCCATCGACGAATCCTTATTTCGGCCAAGCCGATACATTGCCAGCTATTTGGGCTATGGGAGCGCGTAACCCTTGGAAATTCAGCTTCGATGATTTAACGGGCGACATGTGGATAGGAGATGTTGGCCAAAATGCATGGGAAGAAATCAACATGGAACCCGCAGGCACTCCGGGTGGCTCCAACTGGGGCTGGCGCTGTTATGAAGGGTTTAATGATTACAATATAAATAATTGTAATGGCTCTACCTATTACGATTTTCCTGTAAAGGAATATTCTCACGGCTCTCCATATAATTTTTGTTCCATTACCGGGGGCATAGTGTATCGAGGTGCTAAATATCCCGGTATGCAAGGCCATTACTTCTTTACAGACTACTGTGCCGGTGGCATTTATACTCTCTTAGCAAATGGTTTGGGAGGATACACCGAAACACTTGCCGACCCTGGACCAGGATTTGGCAATGTTGCTTTTGGCACCGATACAAATGGAAATCTCTATCTCTGCAATGCATCGGGAACGATATATGAAATTGTAGATAATTGCGGTCCCTTCTCCCCTACTATTACTACCAATGGTATAGGAGGACTGCAAGCAGTTGCAGGTACTCAATATTGGTGGTGGAACAATGGGACTATTGTTAATGGAGCAAACAATCAAACTTTTACCCCAACTGCAAGTGGAACATATTATGCCACAGTAAGCAATGGAACATGTACTCGCCAAACGAATTCAGTTTTATGGATTGTTCAAAGCGGAATTCCCGGCTGCACATACTCTTCGGCTCTGAACTTTAATGCAGAAGCTGATGTAGATGACGGTTCCTGCATATTTCCGTTGTACGGATGCATCGATCCACTCGCAAACAACTATGATGGAGCTGCAAATACCGATAATGGTGCATGTCTATATGGTGTTCCGGGTTGCTTAGACCCTTATGCGTGCAATTACGATTCTGATGTGGATTATCAAGACTGCACTTTATGCGATTACGCTACTTGTCAAGGTTGTACTGAGCCATGCGCAGAAAATTATGATCCCTCTGCTTCAATTGATGATGGCTCTTGCATAGCATGTGCGCAATGCCCAGGAGATTTGAATAATGATGGAATTGTAGGACTGGCTGACTTGCTGGTGTTTGTTGCCAATTTCGGCAGCCTGTGCAGCGAATAGCCCAGTTTATAAACGATTGATGGCTTCTTCCAACAACTGAAGCGACGCATCCTTCGAAAATTTGCTATTGTAAATTTCGAGTGCACTGGCACCTTTCTGCTTAATGGATTCTGGGTGCTTCAGAATGTGCCGTAAATTCCGAATTAGACTCTCGCTATTCTCCGGTTCGAACAACCAACCGGCTTCGCCAAAGTTCAATATTTCCGGGGTTCCGCTGCTATTCGTCCCCAATACCGGTTTGCCAGCGGACATACTTTCGATTGTCACCATTCCGAATGTTTCACCCTTGCTGGCCATTACAAATAGATCGATGGCATGATAAAAAACCTCAGTACGATCTGTGTACCCGAAAAAGTGTACTCGATGTTCGAGGCCGCTTTGTTTTACTTGCTGTCTCAATGAGTTTGAATAATCTTCTCCCTCATGCAAAGTCGATTCGCCAACGATCAAAATATGAAGTTCCGGGAATTCATCTTTTAAAACAGAGGCTGCTTTGATAAGTAAATGCTGCCCTTTCAAAGGATCAAGTCGACCCAGAATACCGAGTACAATAGCTCGTTCGGGCAAATTAAAACTCGACCTGCATTGCGAATCAGTAAATCCCTCGCTCAATTTTTTGGGTTCGCTTCCAAGTGGTATTCTAACAATTCGATCTTTCGGAAAAGATGTCATTTCTTTCACTTGATTGGCCAGAAAACCGAGAGCAGAGACCCATAAATCGATGTACCTATATCTGAGGGTATGTACTATATCTCTTTTTGAAGAACCAAATTGCATTGCTTGTTGATACATCAACGAAAATCGAAAACCGAAAAATTTGGCCCAAGCAAGCACAGAAAGGTCCCTGTTGTCGCGATACCAAACTAAGTTGATGTTATTTTTTTTAAATAGTTTACCGATTTTAATCGCATTGGAAAAGTCGAAATGTTTGCGGTTCGCTTTGATTTCTATAAAATCCAGTCTTTGCTTTTTTGCCTCTTCGTAAATTCTTGAATCCTTTACACCGAACAAAACAACATGCCAGCCTCTATTCTGCATCCAACCGGCATACCGAACTACATTCATTTCGAGCCCGCCCCAACTGAGACTGCTGCAATAGAATGCTATCCTTGTATTCTGCTTCTCCAATTATTCTACAACTATAATATCCAGAGTTTTCCAGTATACCCTTTGTTGACTATCTGTAACATGGATTTTAAACTCCATTGCTCCGGTTTCAAAGAATGGAGGAACCTCGATTTGTGATAGATCGAAACTCCATGAACCAGGAGACCAGAACTGTTCCCACAATACTTCATCAGATTTTTTGATGCTGCAATACACTGCACTTAATGGCGCACCTTCAGCATCTATAGCCTCTCCCGTAAACTGAAGTGTTTCTGAAAGAGCGAATGTTACAACACCTTCTTCATCGGGAATTGCGTTTATTGTATTCACCCCTATATATGGCAAAAAGTCGTTGTGAACGTGTAATGGCAAAGATGTTGAGGAAACATTGCCACTTTTATCCGTGACCTCCACCAAAAATTGCCACGTTCCCTGAACCGTGTCCGGACATTGAAGTTCTACTATCATCTCGCCATTTGTTCCCGAAAGATTTTGGATACGCAGTGCTTCCCATTCTCCTACATTCGGACAATCAAGCAAGGAGGGCTCCTCTCCTTCTAAAGTGTGCACATGACCTTCTAAAGGACTCAACAAGAGTTTGCATTGACCCAATTCAGTATCATCAGATAACATTATCTCAAAAACAATAGGACTCCCTGCCAGGGCATGAGGGTGCTCAAAAAACTCGCCATTTACTTTTACAGAGACAATTGTAGGTTTCACACTATCTTCCTTGGCGCATGAAACGAATAGTATTGACAAAGGAAGCAATAGAAATAGCCCTGATATTTTTATACCTTTTGATGTGAAATTCATTTGCCTCAAAATTATTCGATATTTCATCACTATTCACCATTACAATTGGATGACGAATATCCCTTCTAAGTCCATTTTGATAATGAGCACTTGGACTTATTTTAGCGCACTCAGTAATTTAGATTGACATGAAAAAATTTGTTCTGATTGCCGTTTGTATGTTCTGTCTATTGCCTTTTGTCTCTCTAAGTCAAAAGCAAGACATTACCCTTGAAGAGGCCGTAAATGGTCAATTTCGACAATTCTACCCAGATCAATTAAACCAATTGACGTGGCTTCCAACAAGCGACAACTTTGTATATGTGAAGGATTCCTCGCTTTACCTAGGTTCACCCAAAGGAAAAGAAAAGGCTTGGATTACAACCGCTGACATAAATAAATGGGGAGCGGAAATACTTGGTCAAAAACTAAAGTCTTTCCCTACCGTGCATTGGATCAGTGATCAATTCTTTTGGTTTGCACAAGGAACAATGTACTTTGAAGTGAATACAAAGGATAAGAAGATTTTAAAAATTGCTACGCTTCCCTCTAACCAAGAAAACCTCGATTATCACGAAAAGAGCCGAAATATGGCCTTTACAAGAAAGAATAACTTATTCGTTGTATATGAAGGTGCCGAGCGACAGCTAACCCAAAATCGTGAAGGCGAAGTGAGCGGACAGAGTATTTCTAGAAACGAATACGGCATTAGCAAAGGTACTTTTTGGTCGAATGATGGAGAAAAACTTGCCTTTTATCACAAGGACGAATCGAACGTAACGATGTATCCAATAATCGACTATAATGTGAGGCCTGCTGTAGTGAACAACATTCGGTATCCCATGGCTGGCGATACCAGTGAAATTGTATCAGTGGGAGTTGCTGATCTTAAGAATGGAACTACCGTTTTTCTGGATTTAGGTCCGAAAACAGATCAATACTATGCTACCAACTTAACATGGAGTCCGGACGGTCGATTCATTTACCTCATTTTGTTAGACCGTCAGACCACGGAAGCCCGTTTAAAAGAATTTGATGCTACCACAGGAAAGGAGACTAAAACCATTCTTGTGGAAACAGACGAGAAATGGATGGAACCAATGCAACCGATAAAATTTCTTCCCGGTCAAAGCGATCTATTCTTCTACTATACATGGCGAGATGGCTTTCATAATTATTACATGTATGGATTGGATGGAAAACTAAGAGGTCGCACCCAAGCGCTGTTTGAATTAAAGGAAATTCTTGGCTTCAACTCAGCCAAAACGATTATGTATGTGAGCGGAACGGGAAATAATCCTACGGAAATGCATGCTTATTCAGTTGATCTTCAAGATTTGTCGATACAACGTTTAACGGCTACAAACGGGACGCACGATGTAAAAGTATCCCCCAGCGGAGCATTTGTTTTGGACACCTATTCCAGCATTTCCACCGAAACTAAAAATCTCTCACATGAAAGTGGTACCCGAATTCCTTTAAAAACAGATCTCTCATCATCAGGTGGACGACTTATTCGAAATCTTCATACTGCATCAGATCCCTTGAACAATAAAAACATTGGCCTTACTTCCATTTTTAGCATTAAAGGAGTGGATGGTACTGAACTCTGGTGCCGACTTATAAAACCTTCAAATTTCGATTCGAATCGCAAATACCCTGTAATTGTGTATCTGTACAATGGACCGCATGCGCAGATGGTTACCAACAATTGGCTTGGAGGTTCAGCATTGTGGATGAACTACATGGCAGAGAAAGGATATCTCGTATTTACAATTGATGGAAGAGGGTCTGTAAACAGAGGTAAAAAGTTCGAGCAAGCATTATATCGCCAAATAGGCGTTGTAGAAGTTGAAGATCAACTTACAGGTTTGGAATGGTTGAAAAAGCAGTCGTTTGTAGATCCGGATAGAATTGGTGTTCATGGTTGGAGTTATGGTGGGTTCATGACTACCTCTCTCATGCTCAAGCATCCGGGTGCATACAAAGTGGGTGTTGCAGGAGGACCTGTAATAGATTGGACATACTATGAAGTAATGTACACCGAACGTTATATGGATACTCCTCAAGAAAATCCAGAAGGCTATGCACAATCCAATCTCACAAAACTCTTGCCGGCATTGGAAGGTAAGTTGCTGATGATTCACGGTGCAGATGATGACGTAGTAGTGCTTCAACACAACATGCAATTTCTAAAAGCTTCGGTTGCTGCCGGAAAACAAGTAGATTTCTTTGTTTACCCGGGACATAAACACAACGTTCGAGGCATTGACCGAGTGCACCTTATGGAGAAAATTTTGGATTATTTCGAAGCAAATCTTTAATCGCTTATGTCCTCAAATCAGAAAGTAAGCTTAGTAACAGGAGGTGCAGGATTCATAGGTGCGCATTTAGTGTATGAATTGATAAGCAAAGGTCATAAGGTGATTGCTCTTGACGACTTGAGTGGAGGGTTCGAATCAAACGTAAATGTAAAAGCCCATTTTGTTAAAGGAAGTATTTTAGATCATGCATTGCTGAGTGATCTATTCGAAGAAAATAAGTTTGATTATGTATACCACTTAGCCGCTTATGCAGCAGAAGGTTTAAGCCATTTCATCCGACGATTCAACTACACAAACAATCTAATTGGAAGTGTAAACCTGATCAATGAAAGTGTGAAGCACAATGTGAAGTGCTTTGTTTTCACATCATCCATTGCAGTCTATGGCCGCGGTCAACTGCCTATGAACGAATCGATGACGCCTTTACCTGAAGATCCTTATGGCATTGCGAAACTAGCTGTAGAGCAGGATCTAAAGTCGGCGCACGAAATGTTTGGTTTGAACTATGTGATTTTTCGTCCGCACAATGTCTACGGAGAATTTCAAAATTTGGGAGATAAATACAGAAACGTGGTAGGCATATTCATGAATCAATTGATGCAAGGGCTACCGCTTACCATTTTTGGAGACGGGCTTCAGACGAGAGCATTTTCTTATATCAGAGATATGACACCTGTAATTGCAGATTCGATAAATAATCCAGAAGCAATCAATAGAACATTCAATATTGGTGCCGATAAAGAATACACGGTAAACGAATTAGCCGAAGTGATCTGTCATGTCATGGATCTTAAGGGTAAAATAAATCATCTTCCGGCCCGAAATGAAGTAAAACATGCATTCGCTGATCACAGTTTGGTTCTGTCCATTTTCCCAAATATGGAATCCACATCTCTTCATATTGGTATTAAAAACATGGCTGAATGGGCAAAAATAGAAGGGGTAAAAAAGAGCAAAAATTTCGACCCAATCGAGATCACAAAAAATCTTCCACCATCCTGGCTAAACTGATATAAGGATAGACCAAGGAAACCTCAAAAGAAATGAAAGCTGACTCGAAAAAAAAAGTCTTGATTATCGCTACACATCGTCGCGACAGGTCTCCAAATCAACGATTCAGAATTGAGCAGTACATCGATTATTTAGAAGAAAACGGTTTCGAGATTACCCTATCAAATATTCTGAGTGAAGAAGATGACAAGATCTTTTATAGTCCCGGAAACATCATTGGCAAGGCAAAAATTCTTCTCAGAAGTGTGCTGAAACGAAGAAGTGATTTACGCTCAGTAGACCACTACAATCTTGTGTTTTTTGTGAGAGAATCGTTGCTGACTCGAGGCACTTGGTTTGAGAAAGGACTCAAAAAGAGAGGCATACCATACATCTTTGACTTTGATGATGCAATTTGGCTGAGCGATGTTTCGGAAGCGAATAAGGCATTTGCCTGGCTCAAGGATCCTTCCAAAATTGAAACGAGTATCAAATTGGCCACATTGGTTTTTGCAGGCAATGAATACTTATCCAATTACGCAAGTCAGTTTAATAGGAGTGTAATGGTGGTTCCAACAACCATTGATACATCAACATATCTTGCTCAGACTAAAACGAATCTGGATCCCGTTATAATTGGTTGGAGCGGGAGCCTAACCACCATGAAACATTTTGAGTATGCACTCCCCTTCCTCATAAAAATTAGGAAAGAATTTGGCAGTCGCGTAAAATTTGAAGTAATTGGAGATTCAAACTACACGAACCTAGATATAGATGTGAAAGGTAAAGCATGGAGCAAAAAATCAGAGTTGCAAGACTTGGCGTCTTTCGACATCGGTATTATGCCTTTACCAAACGATGAATGGGCCAAGGGAAAGTGCGGATTAAAAGGACTTCAGTACATGGCATTGGGAATTCCTACAATCATGTCGCCTGTTGGGGTAAACAGTCAGATTATTCGGCACGGAGAGAATGGATTTCTGGCCAGCACAGAAGAGGAGTGGATTACCCTTTTGAGAGAACTCATTCTGAATAGCGAAAAACGACAGACAATCGGCCAAGAAGCCCGTAAAACAGTGGAATCCAAATATGCAACATTAGAGTGGAAAGATATCTACCTTGATACCTTCCGAAAACTGGCAAAATGATTCTTTCTTTGCAGACCATTAAAATAACGACATGAACACAGAAAATCTCAGAAACACAGCCCTGACAGCCAAACACATTTCACTAGGTGCCAAGATGGTGCCATTTGCCGGATACAATATGCCTGTACAATATGTGGGATTGAATGAAGAACATTTGACTGTGAGAAGCGCGGTGGGAGTATTTGACGTGTCTCACATGGGAGAGTTTATGGTTGAAGGAACTGACGCGCTCGATCTTCTTCAGAGAGCTACCTCCAATGACGTATCGAAATTGTTCGATGGAAAGGTTCAGTATTCCTGCCTTCCAAATAATACAGGTGGAATTGTTGACGATTTGTTGGTCTACCGAATCAACGAAAATAAATATCTGTTGGTGGTGAATGCTTCCAACATTGACAAAGACTGGAATTGGATATCGTCTTTAAACACGAAGGGTGTCAAGATGACTAATATGAGTGACGATATGTCCTTGTTGGCCATTCAGGGGCCAAAAGCGGTTTCGGCCCTCCAATCGCTTACAGAGGTTGATCTCGCTTCTATGGAGTACTACACTTTTAAGATTGGAACCTTCGCCGGAATTGAAAACGCTGTTATTTCGGCTACAGGATATACCGGCGCCGGTGGTTTCGAGATTTATGTTCCCAATGGTAAGGCCGAGCAATTATGGGATGCTGTATTCACCTCGGGAAAAGATCAAGGCATTAAACCAATAGGATTGGGAGCACGCGACACCCTTCGCCTTGAAATGGGTTTTTGTCTCTATGGAAATGACATTGATGATACTACCTCACCTTTGGATGCAGGATTGGGTTGGATTACCAAGTTTTCGAAGGAATTCACCAACAGTGCTTCCCTAAAAATGCAGAAAGAACAAGGTTTGACCAGGAAATTAGTCGGTTTTGAGATGATAGATCGCGGAATCCCTAGACATGGCTACGAAATTGTGGATCAACACAACCAAGCAATTGGTGTGGTAACCAGCGGAACCCAAAGTCCGAGCATGAATAAAGCCATAGGAATGGGATATGTACCTGTTGAAATCTCAAGTCACGGTTCCGAAATCTACGTCTCAGTAAGAGGTAAAGCATTAAAGGCTTTGGTGGTAAAAATTCCATTTTATTCTGCCTGATCCGTTTAAAGCTCTCCTTGTTTTCGTTTCTTTGTTTGCAACTAAAAGGGAACCTCTAAACGAATGAGCATCATTTATTTTCTAACTATCGACTGCCTGTGCTGCCATTAAACCAACGTAAACTCGTAGAGGTTTGCTACACACCTGGGCAATATCATCTTTATCAAGAAAAATTTGACATCGTTGTTGTCATTGATGTGCTGCGCGCAACCTCAGCTATTACCACTGCTCTGCACTATGGCGTCGAAAAAATAATTCCTGTAGAAAGTGTAGAAGAAGCCCTTGAATATAAAAAGCGAGGTTTCTTGGCAGGTGCTGAGCGGGAAGGTCAAGTGGTTGAAGGGTTTGACTTTGGCAATTCCCCTTATGCATATATGGACCCTGAAATGAAAGGCAAGTCGGTTGTGCTTACTACAACTAATGGCACGAGAGCAATAAAGCTGGTTGGATCGGATAAATTGGTTGTGATTGGTTGTCTCAATAATTTGGACTTATTGTGCAAATGGCTTTCTGAAAAACACCTCAACACTTTGATTTTGGCCTCCGGTTGGAAGGACAAAATAAATCTCGAAGACACTATTTGTGCAGGAGCTATTGCGGAAAATTTGCTCGAAACACGCAGATTTAGGGCAGATGAAGACAGTACAGTAGCGGCAAAATTCATCTATCGGTCGGCTCAAAATCATTTCTTGAGTTTTTTAAGAGCATCTTCACACCGAAGAAGACTGCTCAAGCTCAACCTCACCCGAGACGTCAAATATTGCCTCACTTTAAATACTGTGCCTTGCATTCCAATTTTGAAAGATGGCGCATTGATCAAATTGGAGTATTCAACCGAAGCGCTAGCCGAAACTCCGCAGATAGCTCAATCATGAAAGCAAAGATTGCCATAATTTGTGTCCTTGCATTTTCCTCTCTTGGAATGACAGAAGAACACTGGGGTTTCTTTGGCCACAAAAAAATCAACGAACTGGCCGTATATACGCTACCTGAAGAAATGTTCGGCTTCTATAAAGCTCACTTGGAGTTTTTGATAGATCACAGTGTAGATCCCGACAAACGTCGATACGGGGTAAAAGGAGAAGCTGAGCGACACTATATAGATTTAGATCGATACTGTGGAGACAGCCTCCCATGCAATCCTTTTGAGAATATCCCGAGGCGATGGACTGATGCAGTGGCAAAGTTTACTGAAGACACTTTGAGGGCTCATGGAATAGTTCCTTGGCATGTGAACCTAATGACGATACAACTCACCGAGGCTTTTAGAGCAGAAAATCTAGATCGCATTCTGAGACTTAGTGCAGAGTTAGGTCATTATGTAGGTGATGCTCATGTTCCTCTGCATACTACAAGCAACTACAATGGTCAGAAAACAAATCAAAGGGGAATTCATGGTTTCTGGGAAAGTCGATTGCCCGAGCTATTTCTTACTGATTACGACTTCTTCGTTGGCAAAGCAGAGTACATCGATTCGCCATTGAACTTCATTTGGGATCGTGTGGCCGAGAGTTTTGCTGCTGTCGATACCGTTCTAGGCTTCGAGGCAGATCTGAATGAGTCGTATCCTTCTGATCAAAAGTATGCATATGAAGATCGCGGTCAAACGAATATGAAAGTATATAGCAGGGAATACAGTGCAGCATACAGTCAAATGCTAGACGACCAAGTCGAAAGAAGAATGAAGAGTGCTGTAGTTACACTTGGATGTTTATGGTATACATGTTGGGTAGATGCCGGTCAACCTGATCTCACTAAATTCTCAAAGGCTAAAATTTCCCCTGAAGCTATTGAGGAGATTGTTAAAGAAGAAATTACCTCTGATCCGAATCTGAAGGTCAGAGAACACGATAATTAAAAGCCTGATTGTCAAAGTATTAATACTGATTTTTTTTACGAACGTAACCTTGTCACTCGCTTAGGAGTATAAATCGCTGTTCGCAAAACAATCAAAATGAAAAAGTTTACAAGCGTATTGTTCTTCTCCCTATGTTCGGTAGTACTTTTTTCCCAAGTGCCGCAAGTATTATTCTACGGCTATATTGAACAAGGAGTATTTGAAGATCCCTACAAATCAAAAAAGAAGAAAGAGAAAGCTCCCGAAAAAATTCAAGATGTAAAAGTCTTTATTTATGTGGACGACTCTTTAATCAGAACGGAGGATGCTCGCAGTACCGGATTTTATGCGGTTTTGCTAGATGCCGGGCAGAAATACCGAGTTGTATTTGAAAAGGAAGGTTATTTCTGCAAGTGCTTTGAAATGGACTGCATAGAGGTTCAGTCACCCGGCGAGGAAGGTGCACTGAAGTGTCTAACAGATGTTTCTTTGTTCAAGAAAGTAGACAATGACGACCTCTTATCATTGTGTAAGGTCCCATATGCCAAATGCAAATTCGACCTCGCAACCAATGACATGTCATGGGATTTGGAATACACCGCCAGAGCCCGCGAAAAGTTTTATGAGTTGGCAGAGCCATATTACATGGCTGCAAAAAAATAAATGTTCGTTATATCAAGGAAAGGAGTCTTCATGGCTCCTTTTTCTATTCCAGATTTTGCAGTTGATATTGTCGTGAAGCGTTGAAAGGCAAAAAGGACGATAGCTCTCGCAAGATTTTTATTATAATACCGTGAATAGCCGTTAGGCGGGATAAAATCGAAATCTGGGTTTAAAAAGCTTTTGAAACCATGAGAGATATATCATCCGTCTTTGTGCAGATATCAAATCATAGATATACTACATTTGGCTTTATGAAGTTCAAACTCCTTCCCTCCTATCCGCTATTCTTCATCTTTTCGGGAATGATGATGTGTTCATTGGCTTTATATTCTCAAAACATTTTTGAAAGCAAATCAGCGCTTGTGAGTTTTTCTTCAAAGGCCCCTCACGAAAACATTTCTGCGGCAACTACATCTTTGAAGGGTCTATTGAATACGGCTGATAACAATTTTGCCTTTTCAATAGATGTGAATTCATTTAAGGGTTTCAACAGTGATCTTCAAAGAGAACATTTCAACGAGAATTACCTGGAAAGCGACGTTTATCCAAAAGCAAGTTTTAGTGGAAAACTCATTGACAAGTTTGATGTAAGTCTTACGACCCAGAAAATCAGGTCTAAAGGAAGTTTGGATATACATGGCGTTAAGAAAGAACGAATAATCGAAGTAACCATCGTAAAGACAGGTGAATCATACCTTGTAAGTACTTCCTTTATCATTCCCCTGACTGATCATGGAATAAAAATACCCAAAATTGTCAATCAGAAAATTGCCGAATCTATAGATGTAGTTGTAAAAAGTGAAATGGTCAAAAGACAATAGATTGCTTTCGCATTTATTTTGGGGTAGCATATTTTTCATGTTGACCGGAATATGCGTCAAAGCCCAAACACCGGAATTAAAGTTTCTGGAGGTCGCCGGAAAGCGCAGTAACCTTCAAATTCTTAATATTGAACAAGACTTTAGGGGTTACTTATGGTTGGGCACCAACAAAGGGATTCTGAAATACGATGGTTTAGACTACCTTGAGATTGCTCTCCCCGATTCCCTTATTAAGTCGCGGGTTTCCCATCTATCTATTTCAGGTGATCAAGTAGTAGCGGGTTTCGAAAGCGGAAATTTGATCTCATTCAGTGTACTAAATCCTAATAGATTCAGTGTTTGGAACTTAAGCGAAATTGAAATCACCTCGAGCGCCATTGGTGTTGATGGATCAATTTGGGTTGGAACAAACGGCGATGGATTGATTAGAATTCAAGGCAATCAAATTCACCGATACGGCATTGGCGATGGACTTGCCGATGTATTTGTTCATGACTTGTTATTTCTGCAAGAAGAACTCATGATAGCTACAGATTTGGGACTCTCTATATGCAAAATAAATGGTGACAAAGTCGATTTTAGCAATAGAAATACTGAATCGGGTTTAACAGATAACCTCGTATTATCATTATGTGTTTTTGATGAAACGCATCTTTTGATTGGAATGGAAAACGGTACAATTACTCACCACGAGTACCACACTGATCAATTTAAGAGCTACACTCCTCTAGACTCTTTAGAGATATCGGGCATAAACCAAATGCTCATATTGAATGAAAATATTCTTGCCATTACCGAAAGTGATGGTGCGCTTGTTATCGAGAGAAAGGATCCTTCAAAAATTCAACAATTCGATTTAGGCGAAAACAGTCGAGGTTCAAAAATATCCGATTGTCTTGCCGATGAAGAAGGCAACTTGATCATTGCTGAATCAAGCTACCAGCTTATTCACGCAGATTTCAGAATACAGTTTATCATCGAACATGAAAATCAGCCTTTCTACAACGCTCATTGTGTTTATTTCGATTCGAATGGCGATATTCTTTTTGCCAATGAAAAAGGAATTTTCAGACACAAGGTCGAATTTACAAAAGATCAATTCATCACAAAAGTTTATGAAACGAGTCTTGGAGATGCAGCAATTATAAGCCTTTGTGAAGGCAAGCCTGGAGAGATTTGGTTTGGAACATTTGGCAAAGGCTTGGGAATGATAAACTTAAATTCAGGCAAGATTCGACGGTTTACTGAGGCCGACGGTTTATTGAACAACAATGTTTTATCGATCGCCAAACAAGGAGACGTTCTTTGGTTGGCAACGCTCGGAGGTGCCGCTTCTCTCACAGAATCTGAGGGTCGGTATACTTTTCAAACTTATGACCACAAAAGTTCTCTCAGCAGCAGTTATGTATACTGTGCGTTTGTAAGTTCTCAAAATGTGGTCTGGCTTGGCACTGATGGCAATGGACCTGTAAAATATGTTGGAGGTCAATTTCAATTTCTTAAATCAAATTTCCCCGAAATTGGAAAGTCTATTGTATCAATTACCGAGGACCTTGATGGGAATTTGTGGTTCTATTCGGCTGACAAAGGACTGCAGTATACGAATGGCCAAGAACTTCGTTCCTTTCCACTTTCGGTAGATGCTGAAAACATTGAAGTATACGCTATCCAAGGCGATCCACTCGGCAATATTGTAGCTCTTACTTCATTTGGTATAGCGCTTCTAAATCATAGATCGGATCACATAAGCTTTATAATTCCTGATCGAAATGTATCGAGCAATTTTGTAAATGTCATCACCCGCGACAACAACGGAGATTTATGGATAGGGACAGAACTATCTATGATAAAGTTTCGAGAAATTTCATCGTCAGGAGTAAGTCAACCGCGAACGATACTTGAGAATATTTCGGTTCTATTGCAACCCATTGATTCAACACAACATCTATACAGATACGATCAAAACCATTTCACATTTGATATTACTTCGATTTGGTTTCAGCGTCCGGAAATGATTTCGTTCCAAACGAAACTGGAAGGCTTTGACCTTGATTGGGTAGATACTCGCAATAGGACAATAGTTTTCCCTTCATTGCCGCCCGGTAAGTATAGGTTTATGGTGCGCTCATCGGCCAATGAGGATTGGGAAAATGCAAGGGTTGAAAGTTGGGACTTCGAAATTGAAAAGCCCTATTGGAATCGTTGGTGGTTCATCTCAGCGATGGTTTTGCTTATAATGCTTACCATCTCTGCATTAATACGTGTTCGCTTGAACTTTATCAAGCGCCGGGAGTCACTTAGCCGACAAAAGGTTCAAAGTCAATTTGACACCCTAAGAAACCAAGTAAATCCACACTTTTTATTTAATTCATTTAATACACTCATTTCTATCATTGAGCAAGATTCCGATGAAGCCGTCAACTATGTCGAAAAGCTTTCGGATTATTTCAGAATTGTGTTGGAGCAGCGAGATAAAGATGTAATAACTCTAAGAGATGAACTTGAACTTGTAAAAAGTTACTTATTTCTGCAAAAAAAACGCTTCGGCGAAAACTTGATATATCACCTAAATATTAGCGAAGGGAATATGTCATCGTTGGTTCCTCCACTCACAATTCAGATTTTGATTGAGAATTCTATAAAACATAACGTCATATCCAAGCTGAAACCCTTACACGTAACCATAGAAGAAATAAATGGCAAATTGAGAATAAAGAATAACCTTCAGCCAAAATTGGTAAAAGAAACCAGCACCGGGATAGGTTTAGAGAATGTAAAGAACCGTTATCGAATTCTTTTTGGCAAAGAAGTACAAATCAAAGAAAGTGGTGATTTTTTTACGGTTGAACTTCCCATTCAAAATGAAATACAATAGAAAAATATTACCATGCGCACTTTCCTTATAGAAGACGAGCCATTGGCACTTTCAAGGTTGAAGAATCTCTTATCAAAATCGTTAGAAAAAATTGACGTTATTGGCGATGCAGACAGCGTGGAATCTGCTTTACATTGGTTAAACGAAAACAAAGTGCCAGATCTAATCATCACCGACGTTCAGTTGGCAGATGGAAGTTGTTTTGATCTGTTTTCAAAACATACACCTTCCTGCCCGATCATATTTATCACAGCTTACAACCATTATGCGATCGAAGCCTTTAAAGTAAACGCTTTAGATTACTTGCTTAAGCCAGTGAAACCTGACGATCTGAACAATGCATTGGCGAAAGCGAGTAAAAGACTCATACCATCTGTGACAAGCATCGACTATACAAAATTAGCACAAGCAATTCTTCAAGAAGAATCGAAATATGAACGCAGATATCTCATACGTTACGGAGAACAGATCAGATCTGTTGATTCTGATGAAATAGCCTATATATATACGATTCAGAAGGCCATATTTCTTGTTATGTTCAATGGAAAGGAGTATCCGTTAGACAAAACAATGGATGTGCTCGAAAGTGAGTTGGATCCAAAAAAATTCTTTCGAATCAACCGACAATTTATTGTGAGCATAAAGTCGATTGGTCACATGCATACTGTTTCTAAGTCGCGCGTGCAGCTCGATCTGATACCTCCATTCAAAGGTGATGACGTGATAGTGAGTACAGAAAAGTCGCCCATTTTTAAAGAATGGCTCGGCGGCTAAGTCAATTCTCATTCAGTATACTATTTTCCCAACTGGGCGCGAGTTTTGTTCTTGTGGGAGTGTTACATAATGAATATGCCGGGCAATGTTTGGAATATTGAAACCAGAATCGGTATTGGGATTCGCGATGAAGTGCTAAACCTCAAAGATAGCAAGTGCTCTCGCAAGATTTTTATTTGATGGTGTATATTCTTACATCAAGAATAAAAATCGAGAAAGTGCTTGACATGAAATGGGTTTGGTGCTGCAATAGATTTCCAATGCGGATTCTGGGTTAAAGGTACCTCTAAAAACCTGCTTGATGTTTCGCGGTCGTCGAAGACAAACTTCCTGACCTAAATCAGGAAAGGCGCGTAGCTGGATGCTCTGCAACCTAGATATAGTGAAGTATCATGACCGATTTCTCAAAGTCAGAAACTACTTTTATTTGATTTCAATTCGTGTACTTCAAAGTCCGCAGGATGCACAGAAGCGGTCAATCCTCGACTTCTCTGTGCTCCTTCGGCACCATTTCTGGGCTTTCCCGTTCAACTCTCTTTTTTCCTTATTCAAGAGCTTTGAATTGCAGCGAGAAATCATTCGAACAATCTTTGTGAAGTAAATCAAAAAACGCATGAAGTCAGACATAATTGTAGCTTTCTCGGTCCTTTTGTTCCTAGCTTCTTGCACCCACGAACCGCCCATCACACTCGTTGAAAATCCTGGAGGCGGAAATGGCGGTGGTGGCGGTGGTTCCGAATGCGACCCAAATACAGTGTATTTTGTAAATGATATTTTGCCAATTATTGTTTCAAATTGTGCGATGAGCGGTTGTCATGATCCGGCAAGTCATGAGGAAGGTGTTGTGTTAAACAACTATCCAAACATTATGAACACTGGAGAAATTGTGCCTGGCGATCCATGGGACAGTGAGTTGTTCGAAAAAATAAATGAAAATGATGATGATGACATAATGCCTCCTCCTCCATCGAATCCGCTTTCAGGAGATCAAATAGCACTTATTCAAACATGGATACAACAGGGAGCTCAGAACAATGAATGTGTTATAGTAGACTGCAATCTCACAAATGTGACTTTCACCAATACAATTCAGCCGATCATTGCCAACAATTGTGCAGGTTGCCACGGCGCTAGTTCTCCGAGTGGTGGACTTTCGCTTACTACTTACAGTCAGATAAATTCTATTGCTCAAAATGGTGTGCTCGAAAATGTCCTATATGGAATCAATGGCGCAGTTCCAATGCCTTACAACACAAACTCTTTAAATGATTGTTTTCTCGATCAGATTAATATCTGGTTAAGTGAAGGTGCTCCAAACAACTAATACCAATGATATTTTAGTGTACCTCTAAAAACCTGTTTTAGAGATACACTTAAGCTCATTGTAGCGAAACGGAATTGGATTATTACATAAATCCAAACGGTAAAAATGAACGGTCATTATTGTTTATACCAGAACCCGCACTGGAAGGCGCGATGAAGCGCCAATACCGTTGATGTAGCTGTAATAGATTTCCAATGCGGATTCTGGGTTTATTAGATCATGAAAAATAAAATATTGAATGCACACTGGAGGGTATTGAAGTCGCAAGACTTCAGTACCAGAATAAAAGTGCTTTCAGTATTATTGGGAGCAAGCTTTACGCTACTTTTCGTACACAGCTATATGTGGTTTCAGAGCGATTATGATGATGTTCGAGATCAAATCCAGCTGTCACTCTCAGGCATAGTTCTAACCTTGTCATCTGAAATAGACATAGAATCGCACTATCGACTTTTGTCAAGTCATCCCTCTTTGGATGAAATTTGACAGGTCTATAAAGATGAGGATTACTATCAAATTTACAATAAACTGAAGAAGGCAAAAATTGCAAACTCAATAGAAACAGACATCGTTACGGTCTTTTTGGACCCTAAGAATAATTCAACTTTTATTGGTGTTAGTTCCAGTGATAAACCTCGCTTTAGGCATTTGTATAATGAAGCCAGTAAAGCCCATCCTGTTCAAAAGGCCGGATTCATTTCATTTAATGATAATTCAAATGATCAAGAAGAGAGAATCAGTGCATTTGCGCCAATAAAAGATTCGAAAGGAAATACGACTTTGTATGTGGTTGCAACATCAGACTTTTCGGCAATAAACAATTTGTTGCTTGGCAAAAAAATCAAGTGTCTTTGAATATGGTAGTTATCATTATTGCAATTTTACTAGTACTCTATGGAGTAATAAATCCGCTCTTGCGAAAACAGGAAAAGGCTGAACATCAGCTTTTACAGAAAAGCAAAGAGTCGAAAGAAAGCGTTTCATACGCCCGACATATTCAAGATGCCATTCTCCCAAAAGAATCAGAGTTTTCCGGAGCATTTAGTGAAGTATTTATTTTAAATCAACCAAAAGACATAGTAAGCGGAGATATTTTATGGTCGCACAAACGAGGTAATAAAACATTTGTGGCCTTATTAGATTGCACGGGGCATGGAGTTCTAGGAGCATTCATAACATTTCTGGCTTACGATGCCCTCAATAGGATTGTGGTAAATGAAAAAATTGAATCTCCTACCCAAGTTCTTGAAAGACTCGATACTGATTTGAAAGGCACATTAATGAAAGAAGCCAACCATGGATATATGCATGGACTTGATATTGGATTTTGCTTATTCGACTTCGATAATATGATATTGACTTATTCAGGTGCCCGGCATCACATGCTCATGATCAATGGAGAATTGAATCTCACGAAAGGAAATAGAAGATCTATTGGGGAAAACTTTCGAAAGCATCTCCCTGGCTTTACAGAGATAGAGTTGGCATTCAGTAAAACCGATAATTTCTATTTATGGACAGATGGAATTCCTGACCAATTTGGTGGGCCAAATGATAAAAAACTTAGTGCCAAAAGGCTCATTTCTATGTTAGATGATGTAAGTGGATATACTCTTGCGCAGCAGAAAAAAATATTGTCTTATAAAATTGATCAATGGATCAAAAATCGCGAACAAGTTGATGATATTTTTCTGGTTGGTCTTCGAGCCTAAATAGATGCTTCAAAATATGTCGAATGTCATTTTTATTTTTATCGAATCAATCGCAAGTAGTTCCGAAAGCACTTATAAATATCAGGAAGTCGGTTACACTTACCAACCCATCACCCGATAGGTCGTAGATACCGCAAGGAGAATCACCACCAAACACTCCCAGGAAAGAGAGCAGATCTGTTGTACCCACTTGACCACTCGAATCAAAATCTCCTTCACAAGGTGCAGCTCCGAGTGTAATATTTAAAGTGAACAATTCTCCATCGAAATTCGCTCGAGGGAAAAATCTGAGATAGATAGTTTCATTTGCAAGTGCTGGATTGTTGAAGTCTAATTGATCTATAAGTGCAAGACATTGTATTTCTGTAAAACTACCACACTGGCCTGAGTAAACTGCTAACTCCATAGATTCACCGTTGAACAATGTACTCTTGTTGAGAGTGAATAAACCATCGTTTGGAACTACTACTTTGAACCATATATCTGCTCCAAAATAAAACCCGCAACTTGGAATTGTCGCCACAGAAATCGGTTCACTTGTACAATAACGAGAATCTACTGTATCCAATTCGCAAGGTGAGTTATAAGAAAGCAAAATTGCGTCTGCACAAAAATCATTGTTGGGAATATTTGGTTCCCAAATGCACAAATTAAAAGGTCCTCCATCTTCGCTGCCAATAGTATAAACTCTTAAGTACAACGTTTGGCCTGCAAGACTTATATCATGAATGTTGAAAGTCGATCTGTTTTGAGCGCAATACACTTCGTTTAGGCCTGTGCAATTGCCCGTATATATAGCGTACATCAGATTTAGGCTTGTCAAATTTTCTCTTTCAATTCTCAAGTGACCTGATGCAGGCATTTCGAAAGTAAACCATACATCTCCTCCCACATAAAACCCACAAGTAGGTGTAGGATGAACCTCCTCTGTGCAATTTTGATTGGTAAAGACCTGAGGACTACATTCAGTGAGAACAGGAATTGCTATGGCATTTGCACAATTGTCATTTGTTGGAATTACAGGATCCCAAATACATATTTCGAATGTGCCACCGTCAAAACTACCCATATTCCAAATGCGCAAAAACAAGGTTTGACCTGCAAGCTCTGGTGCAGCCATGGTATAGGTGTTCTGGTTTTGAGCGCAAAAAATCTGAGTCATATTTCCACAGGTTCCTGAATACACAGCGTACTGCGCATTCACACTTTGAATGTTATTTCGTTCAATTCTAAATTCTCCGGATGTCGGCACTGTAAAATGAAACCAAACGTCAGTTCCTTGATAAAAACCACAATTTGGATTAGGTGCTACTGTTACCGCCTCACCAGTGCAATATGCATTCGAGAACGTTTGCATCAAACAGGCTAGATTCACCTGGAGTCCAATTGAATTGCTACAGAAATCATTGTCCGGAATCAATGGCTCCCATAGACAAAGAGAAAATATACCTCCTTCCTTATTACCAAAATTAAATAACCTAATGTGTATGGTTTGACCAGCAAGAGCTTCATTGTGTATGTTAAAGGTCGGTCTGTTTTGAGCGCAATTAAGCTCAGTCAAGCTTCCACAAGCGCCAGTATACAAGGTATATGAAGCATTTATATTTGCTATGTTCACACGTTCAATACGCAAGTGCCCTGATACAGGAAACACAAAAGAAAACCAAACGTCACCACCAGAAAAAAAACCACACGATGGGTTTGGAGGAGTCGAGGGGTCTGCACCTGTGCAATTCTCGTTAGAAAAAGTCTGAGCATTGCAAGTCGCACCTACAGGTAGTTGAATCGCATTTATACAAAAATCATTGTCCGGAATTGCTGGTTCCCAGGCGCATAAACTAAACAGACCCCCTTCTTCTTCATTGTAATTGAACACCCTAATGTAAAGCGTCACTCCTGCCAATGATTCATCGTGTATAGTCCAGTTCGCAGTAAGTTGCAAACATTGCATTACGCTAAAATTTCCACAAGAACCGCCATAAACGACAAATTGAGCATTCATACCTGCTCCATTAATTCGTTCGATTCGCAAATGGCCTGAGTTTGGAACGACTACAGTATACCAAACATCACCTCCTTGGTAAAAACCACAAGGAGGATTGGCAGCGATGGTAGTTGATTGAGATGTGCTGTTCACTGCTGAATAGGGCAGCGAAACACAAGACGCAGAAACAGGGAGTGCAATGGCATTTGCACAAAGGTCATTAGCTGGCACAAAAGGATCATAAATACACATGTTGAACACACCACCGACTAGGCTATTGCGATTCCAAACACGCAAGTAAAGGGTCTGTCCTGCCCTTTCCACTTCATTGAAAGTATAATTTAGTGGTAAATTGGCATTGCTTCTATTTCGACAAGTTATTTGGGTAAAGCTGCCACAGGAACCTTCGTAGAGTGCAAAAGCTGCATTCATAGAACCTAGATTAGTCCTTTCAATTCTCACTTGACCCGAAGCAGGCACCACAAAACTTATCCAAATATCGTTTCCTAAATATAACCCACAAGAAGGGTTGGAGGCAACAGTTAAGGCTTCGCTGGTAGCACCTATGGTGGAATAAGGTGCTGTGACACAAGATAGACCTATTGGCACTGAAATGGCCATGTGGCAAGAATCACCAGCAATTCCGAATGACTCGGTAATGGAGAATAGAGCCGAGATTGCAATAATCCATCGAAGTGTATGTGTTGTTTTCATTTGGAAAAAGATTTTCGACAAAGATCACCGAGCCAAGCTTTTAAAAGGTCGCCCATATGGGTGAATATCGTTAGTCTCTGTTTAAAAACCAGAATCCGCATTGGAAATCTATTCTAGCGCTAACCCCCTTTGATATCAATCACTTTCTCGATTTTTATTCTTGATGTATGAATATACACGATCAAATAATCCCGCATTGCGCATTGGAAGTGTCTTGATGTTAATGCGCTGCGGGATTCTCGAATCTACACAATGGACCAAAGTAATAGTT
>JAWXBG010000170.1:0-13822 GCA_034439875.1 Flavobacteriales bacterium | reverse complement strand
TTTGATATCAAGCACTTTCTCGATTTTTATTCTTGATGTATGAATATACACCATCAAATAAAAATCTGGCGAGAGCACTTGCTATCTGTGGGGTTTAGCCCTTCATCGGGAATCCCCATGCGGATTCCGGGTTCAACCCAGAATCCGAATTGGAAATCTATTGCAGCGCGAATCCCAAAGCGGATTCTGGATTCAAGCTATTGTTACAGGTCTGATTTGAATGGGTTCAATAGCGTTTTGATTTTCCTCAAAATTTTAGAAATAAAAAAGCCGCTCATGAAAATGAGCGGCTTTTTTATTTCTTTGAATTCTTTCTTAGTTCACTGCATCAGGGCAGTTGCGGAATTCGAGATCTTTAGATGCTTTATCTTTTAAAGAACTGTCTTTTTGAATAGCGTTAACAAGGTTGCTAGCGGCAGCCGAGCAATCACCATTTCTGGCAGCTACTAAAGCGCGCAGGTAATCTGCCATCGCGCTAGAATCTCCGCTGCTTTGAAGGTCAGCACTTGCACCAGCATTGTCGCCGTTAAGCAATTTGGCCAACGCACTGTTCATGGTAGTGTACTTGCTCATATTGCTAACAGCAGAAGCATAGTCACCATTTTGTATTTGAATGAGTCCCTTGTTGTAGCCCAATTCATTTCCGGCATTTGATGCTTCATTGTAGAAAGTCATTGCCCCTTTGCGATCACCTTTCAACCGAGTGATAACACCCATGTTGTTTGCCACTTCAGGAGCTTTCTTCAATTCGTAAGCCTTTTTGAAGTTCGACTCGGCATCACTGGTTTTGTTTTGCATATACAATACAACACCAGCGTTGTTGTGCGCACGGTAATCATTCGGAAAGTTCTTCTTTGCTGAATTGTACATAGAAAGCTTTGCATTAAGATCTTCTGTGAGCGTTGCGGCCTTTAGAATTTCTTCTTGATTTAGTAGATCAGGGTTGTTTTGACCAAGAGCAAGTAATTCTGCATCACTGTATCCTTCGATATCATAGCTGATAGTCATCAAACTTCTTCTCAACGCAGGGAAGATATCCTTTTGAATTTCCACGTAAGTTTTAGAGATATTCTTGATTTCTTGTTCACGTGAAGCCAAATCAGTTGTTTTCTGAAGAATACGGATAATGATATCTCTATCTTCAACATTTGATTTCTCCATTGCCTGACGGAATCCTTCCCAGTCTTCACCTTTAGGATTTAATTTGATGAGGGAGGCAAATTGAGCGTCCAATTTTTTCTTCTTCAACATATCCGTTAAGGACTTCTCTCCGCTACCTGCACGCTCTACTGCTAGGTTATCGTTGAGCAAAATTTCACCTTCAGGTGAGGCATATGACATTATTTCGATTTGCTTTACCACAATCTTTGGATTTACAGCAGTACTGTCGAACCAAGCGCCTAAAGCATTGATGTCCTCTTGTTTCAATTCTGCAGGTTTCACTACAGATGAATTGTAATCGTAATTGATCTGCGCTTGAGTAGAGCTGCTTGTGGTTCTTACAAAAGCATCCTTGGACCAAATCGCTTTGTCATCGCTTTTAATTAAGTAAGGAGTTGTAATAACGCCTTTTCCGATAACCATTGGATCGAAGTCAGCAGTTTTAGAACCCTTAGAACCGTGAATTCTGAGTTGAAGATCACTCACTTCCATTCCTGGCTTGTATGCAATCTTATCGCTGTAAGAGAAGCTCTTTCCAGCCTTATATGGAACAACTTCGTAATTGCCAACAGCCTTTTCACCTTGAAAACCTTTCAATTTGAAAGCAGTTTCCCCTCCAGAGTACACTAGTACTGGAGTTGTTTCTGCCACAACTTTGCGATGGAAATACTTTTCAGGAAATCTTCCTGTAACAGTAAGGGCAATGCTATCGCCATGCACTTCCAGTGGATCAGGAGAGATTTTAGCTCCGAGTTCCTCTTTGTATTTTTCCATTTTACCCAACCCACCGCAAGCCGCTAGTAGCAACACAGTTAGCAGTCCGGCACCGAGGTAGAGAACGTTCTTTTTCATGCGAAATGATTTTGATGAAGAATTATATAGTCTGTAATTATGGCGCAAAGCTATACCCAACTTGACAAAAGGCCATGAAAAAAGAAGGACTTGGCATGTCATTTATTGACATACATATGAGCATTACTCTGTACAAGTATTGATTATGAGGCAACTACACCCATGGCACAGAACTTTTTAACCCGGGCTTTTGTGCGTTCGTCTGGATCCATAGCCAAAAGCTTGTCCAAGTGCTTTTTGAGGTCTTTTCTCATTATATCAAACATTTCAGCTTGGTGGGCATGAGCGCCACCTATTGGTTCCTTAATGATTCCATCGATCAATTTGTTTTGAAGCATGTCTTCGCCCGTGAGTTTCAAAGCGTTGGCAGCAGTGATTTTATAATCCCATGATCTCCATAAAATAGAAGAACAAGATTCTGGTGAAATAACTGAGTACCAAGTGTTTTCAAGCATCAACACTTTGTCACCTATTCCAATTCCAAGCGCACCCCCTGAAGCTCCTTCACCAATGATCACACAAATAACAGGTACTTTGAGGCGCATCATTTCATACAGATTGCGCGCTATTGCCTCCCCTTGGCCTCTTTCCTCTGCTTCTAGGCCAGGAAATGCTCCAGGGGTATCAATAAAAGTAATGATAGGCTTATTGAACTTCTCGGCAAGTTTCATCAGGCGGAGGGCTTTGCGATATCCTTCAGGATTGGCCATTCCAAAGTTCCTGTATTGCCTAAGCTTAGTGGTTATTCCCTTTTGTTGACCAATAAAGCAGACACTATGGCCTTCGAACATTCCGAAACCGCCCACCATTGCTTTATCGTCTTTTACAGTGCGATCGCCATGAAGTTCTATCCAAGTGCCATGAGTCATTTCTTCGATATACTTCAATGTATAAGGGCGATCAGGATGACGACTTACTTGAACCCTTTGCCAAGGATCCAGATTGCTGTAGATTTCTTTGGTTTTTTCCTTAATCGCTTTTTCAATGTCCTTGATGGCCTTGGACATATCTACGTTGTTCTTTTTTTCAGACTCCTTCATTTTCTCAAGTTGCTCTGAAAGCTCTTTGAGAGGTGTTTCGAATTCAAGGTAGGTTGTAGCCATAAATGAAATATCGGATTAAACAGTGGCGAAAAGTAGTGATTGTCGGCCTTCCATAGCACAAAAGCCTATTTTCCTTTTTCAAGAAACTTCTTCAACGCTGCAACGGCAATTGCGCGATGACTGAGCAGGTTCTTTTCGTCGAGACTCATTTCTGCAAAAGTCCTTGAAGACAGTGATGGTACAAAAACAGAATCGTAGCCAAAACCTTGAGCACCTCTGCGCTCCCTTTGAATGGTGCCATGGACATTGCCAAAAAACATGTGTTCTTCATTATCCAAAATGAGACAAATGGCAGTCAGGAAATGTGCATTTCGATGATCCTGTGAATCCATTTCAGACAAGAGTTTCGAGATATTATCATCTGAATTCCTTTGATCCCCGGCATATCTTGCCGAAAAGACTCCGGGAGCACCACCGAGCGCATCAACCATCAAACCTGTATCATCGGCAAAACAGTTTATGCCAAATTTTTCATGGACAAATCGAGCTTTGATCCGAGCATTTTCTTCCAATGAATTGCCCGTTTCAGGTATATCGTTTGTAAACCCCAGATCCTTGAGACCGGTGATGAGAATGGAGGTACCGAGCTTGTGCCTAATTTCGTCCACTTTATTCTGATTGCCCGAGGCAAAACATATGGTTTTCACGCTGCTAAATTAGCCATAGAAAGCCCAACCATTTTTAGAGGTTCTCTTTAGAGTTTCCCTTATGAAAGATAAGTTTTTCTGATGATCTTGTACGTTTCCGTTTCCTCGAATTTATCGACTAAATAAATACTTTTTGGATTTTCAGCCGCAGAAAGTACCTCCTTCATTTTACCTGCCAAGACTTGTTGATCTGCTTCTTGACCACTGATGCGTTCCAAATAAAGAATGACCTTTTCACCCGTGACAGCATCAGCTTCTTTGTGAATGATAAATCTTTGTTGACCTAAAATTGGACGCAATTTGCTTTCCACCAATTCTGGAAAAATCTTCACACCACCTGAATTTATAACATGATCTACTCTTCCTAGCCAACGAAATTCTCCTGTTTCCTGAAGTTCAACAACGTCATTGGTAACAAGAGGTTCATCAAACCAACTTTCCGAATGAATCACCAAACATGATCTATTGTCTTGTGAAAATGTGATTCCCGGAATAGCACTGAAATTAGATGACCTCTCCTTCCCATTCACCATTCGAATGGCCACATGGCTCGAGGTTTCTGTCATTCCGTATGTTTCAAAACACTCCGGTGCTGAATTCTGCAACCTGTCCTCTAAGGCTGAGTCAATTTGCTGTCCACCCACAAGTACCTTTCCAGTTTGATTGAATAATTCGTTGTGAGAGATCAGTGCATTTCTCACCTGCATGGGAGTGAGTGCAATGAAATCGGGAGCAGATTTCAGATCGCTGTACGGATCTGCAGAGGGTTTGATCCATTGCAATTCCATATTGTTGACTAGGGCACGAACAATCATCATTTTTCCAGCGATGAATTGTGAAGGGAGTGCGAGCATAACCTTTGAACTATCTGAAAGTGTCAGTAATTCTTTGGTGATCATCGCACTTTCCGACATCATCTTTTTTGAAAGTGTAATTCTCTTGGGCTTACCGGTGCTGCCACTTGTACGAACATCTATAGAAGTGCTTCGGCTCAGCCACTGCAGCATGAAAAGCAAATGACTTTTTTCCCAAGATGGGGCATATCTCAGATGATCCCAGCACCATAGTTCGAGGTCGGATCTAGAAAAAAGTTGTCCTTGAACTTTGTATTTCATAAGGTAAAAATATTGCTGAAGACATCTTTTTGATTCAGGTCTACAGTCAAATGTGCATCTTGTACGAAAAGCGAGGACTGAATGTTATTGGAGAACAAAGAACCCGTTCCTAATCCTTGGTGCATTCTATTATCATGACTTGCTGTCCATTCGGCAATTGCTTTCAACCCGACATTACTCTCAAGCATTGAAGTAACCCACCATTGAATATTTAAGGAATGCGCTATGGCTATCCATTCATCACATTCAGCAAATCCACCTAATAGAGATGGTTTCAAGACGATGTATGCCGGTTTAATGGAGCTAAGCATTTTACTCTTTTCGTTTTCATTGTAATGACCTATCAATTGCTCATCAAGTGCAACAGGGATGATTTTCTCTGAACACAATTCAACTAGACAATCAATATGAATAGGTTTTACGGGCTGCTCAATGCTGTGAATATTATATTTCGACAAGAGACGCATTTTGTATCCGGCATCCGAAGGATCAAACGCCCATTGGCGTCGAGACGAATTGACACATTCGAAGAAGAATTTTTTGCTCTAAAAAGCTGAAGCATGTCCAACTCATCATCAAAATCTTGACCGCCCACTTTGAATTTAATACACTTAAAACCACGATTGATCAGTACTTCGGCTTCCTTCATCATCGTTTCGCAATCATTCATCCAAACTAGGCCATTAATAGGTATGGACTTGTTTCCACTAGCAAAATCGCCATTGAACCAGGATGTTTGAAAACCATTACTTAATTGCAAGAGGGCCATTTCAAGTCCAAAGCGAACAGAAGGAAAAGACAAATTTATCTTTTCAAAATTTTCTCTTTGGAGTCCCGATTCAGCCAATCCCTCCAAGAGCATCTGCACATCTGCACCTCGTTCAATAGACAAACCCTCGATAGGTGCAATCTCCCCAATTCCAAAAAAACCCTTGTTATTCTTTAATCGAACGAACCAAACTCTTCTTTCTTTTAAAACATCACGAGAAGTTGCCGCTGCCTTTTGAAAAAGCAAATCTAGGGAACGAAATTCCAACTCTAATTTCTCACCGAGCCCGAAAGCCTTTTCATCATCCATTCTATTGGGGCTAATTCATTGATACGTTTTTTCCATGCCATCACAGACCAAATACAAGCATAACAAACGATTACGATATACACTAGAATAACGTACCTATTCTTGAAAGATTCGCTTGTAAATATGGCTGTGGTGAATAAACCAATCAACAAATGAATCACATAAATACTGTATTTGGAACCGGAAATGGCATTTAAAAGACTGATAGATTTCCTATTCTCTAAATCTTTCATTACATAGATGCACAAGTTGGTAAGCAGTATACACACACCGCAAGCAAAAACTACAAACCCGGGCAAGAAGAATTTATTCTGCAACAGAAAAATGTTCCCTTCAATTCCAGTAATTTCTCTATTTACATAATATCCAGAAGTCATTTTTTCCAAAAAAACACCTGCGGCAATGAGTATAAATGAGATCATGTTTGACGGGCCAATCAAACTTTTCATTTGGAGGTGAGATCGGCCTACCATTAGTCCAACAATAAAAAAAACAGCCCATGGAAGTACCGAGAAATAACCATTGAAAAGGAAGAATCCGATAAACTCTTTGGGTCCACTACCACTTAATTCTATAGTCGAAAAATGTACAAAAGTAGGTACCCCAAGATTGATCAGGGCAATGCTCATGAGGCCTAACAGTATAGCAAAAACGCCTAATATTGATGTGCTGTACTTTACAATTTGAGGTGCGAGCATATAAAAAATTCCACAACAGACAAATATATTAACAGCCCAAACAGGACAAAAAACCAAACCAATTAGAAACAACATGGAGCCCTTTTTACTTGTGAAGGAAAAGAGCTTTCGACTTGAAATTCTGCGGTCGCGCAAAGATAGAGTTGTGGTGAGACCATTCATGAAAATAAACCATGCCGGAAAAATATCGAGAAAAGGAAAATAATGCTCATGACTCAAATAATTTCCTCTATCGCCTACCACAAAGAACAAACTCATAGCAATTGTCGCCATCAATGAGATCACATATGACAGGTCAATACCTAGCAGCCGACTGGTCTTCATTCGAGTTGTTTTGGTTAAGGGAACTTCCAAAAAGGTTTACAAGCGGGTGAAAGTAGTAAAAAGTAGTGACTTGACATCAAAGGAAAGAAGCCGTAAACAGAATGAGAGATACTGCAAAGCACAAGAGCGCAACTTTTTTTAATTCCGAATCGAGCAATTTAGGCAGACTGCAGAGCATCACTTTTCTTAAATGAACGAATAAAGGGATAATTCCCAGAAAACATACTAAACCCAGCGGAGAAGGTACAAGTAATGCAGAATAGACCATAGTGACAGCGGCAACACAAATGAGTATCAAGTGATATATTTTGGCTCGTTCAAAACCGAGAAAAACAACCAGTGTCTTTTTGTTTACGCTCCTATCGTTTTCATGATCACGGAGGTTGTTAAGATTCAAAACAGCGGTAGAAAAAGCTCCAATCATTATGGCAGTAGGTAATGTTTGAAGGATAGAATTCGGATCGGGATCGAGCAGAAAGTATGTGCCACAAACAGCTACCAACCCAAAAAAAGTAAAAACAGCTAAGTCTCCCAAACCTTTGTATCCATAAGCCGATTTGCCCATTGTGTATTTCACTGCAGCGCCTATAGCTAGGAGTCCAATGCACAATAGAACGATTACTTCAAGAAAATATTTGCGATTACCTAGGGCTACCCACAAGAGCACAGTGCCTAAAAAAAAGGAAATTACCGCCGTCACAAAAACTGCCTTTTTCATTGAAGAAATAGAAATTTCTCCACTTTGGACTGAACGCTTTGGACCTACCCTATTCTCATTGTCCGTACCCTTCTGATGATCTCCCAAATCGTTGGCAAAATTGGAAAGCACTTGAAGAGATATTGCCGTTGATAATGCGAGAACAAATATTAAAATGTTCCAGTTCTCTCCAAATGAATTAGCCAAAGCGGCTGCAGCAAGAACTGAAGAAGATGCCAATGGCAGAGTTCTCAGACGAGCTGCTTTGAGCCATTTCTTAGACATACACCTAAGGAAATTTCGGATACTTTGAAAAGTCCGGATCGCGTTTTTCTAAAAACGCCTTCTTGCCTTCTTGAGCTTCTTCGGTAAGATAATAAAGCAAGGTAGCATCTCCCGCAAATTCCATCAAACCGCGCTGACCGTCCAACTCGGCATTCAGTCCTCGTTTGATCATTCGAATAGCCAAAGGACTGCGTTTCATGATGGTTTGACACCACTTTACAGTAATGTCTTCCAATTCACTTAATGGGACCACTTTATTCACAAGGCCCATTTGTTCGGCTTCCGCTGCTGTGTATTGCTCGCACAAAAACCAGATTTCACGGGCCTTCTTTTGGCCCACATGACTTGCCAAAAAATTTGAACCAAAGCCAGCATCAAAACTGCCCACTTTAGGACCTGTTTGCCCAAAGCGTGCATTTTCTGAGGCTATTGTAAGATCGCAAACTACATGCAGCACGTGTCCACCTCCAATAGCATAACCATTTACCATGGCTATAACAGGCTTAGGAATTTCGCGGATGCGTTTATGTAAATCGAGCACATTGAGGCGAGGTATTCCGTCTTCACCTATATATCCTCCGACTCCTTTTACATTCTGATCGCCACCGCTGCAAAATGCTTTGTCGCCTTCACCGGTAAATACGATGACAGAAATATCAGGTCTTTCTCGACAAATATCCATTGCCTCGATCATCTGAGTATTTGTTTCAGGACGAAATGCGTTGTATACCTGCGGACGATTGATTGTGATTTTAGCAATGCCTTCAAAGTATTCGAACCGAATATCTGAATAGCTTTTGATTGATGTCCAATTTCGAGTGCTCATATGATTAAAATTCTAATTCGGTTTCAAAAACTTGATCGCAGAAAAAAAGTTCTTCAATACACCATCGTTCTCAAGTCGAGGTGTATGAATCTCCAATACAGCCAGGCTTCTCGATTCAAAAAGTTTTTGCAAGGCAGATGGCAATTCTGATTCATTAGTCACTGTATGGCACGGTACATTAAAAGAAGCACATAATGAAGCTGCGGTTCTATTATGCACTGTTTCAAAATACTGTTCCAACGCATCCGTGGATGAGGGGCCATCTATAATTCTAAAAATACCTCCTCCCCCATTGTTTACAACCACAATTTTTAGGTTTTCGGATCTGTGCTTATTCCAAAAGGCATTGGAGTCGTACAAAAAAGCAAGATCACCGGAAACAAGAAGTGTAGGTTTTTCCGAAATAAAGGAAGCACCTATTGCAGTGCTTGTGCATCCATCAATACCGCTGACTCCTCTATTTCCAAAATATGTGAGATCAGAACGTGAATCGTAAAGTTGAATGTATCTGACAATAGAACTGTTGCCCATTTGAATATCGTAGCCTGAAGGAACTGCGTTTAATACAGAATGAATTGCCGATAGGTCTGAAAATTTTGATCCTGTTAAATAACGAGACGCTTTTTCCGCAATACCTTGGTTTATCTCCAATACTTCTTTTGCAAAACTTCCATTTGAGAGCACCTTTCCATTCAATGCACAGAAAAATTCTTTGGGAAGTACCGGATAAACTCTACTTAATTTTCTGAACGTATCTAGCGACACATTGCCTTCATCAATATGCCAATGTTGGGCAGCACTTTTTCGTAAGATCTCTTTTATTTTTCGCGAAATAATATTGGTCCCTATGGTGATTAATATCTCTGTTTCTCCTATCCGTTGGGCCATTTCACCTGCACCCATGATCCATCGATCAATAGTGGAAACAAAATTTTCGGCGTGAAGATTTGAATGTGTTTCTGTAAAAACTACTACTTGACCAAGAGATGCAAAGGCACTCAAATGTCGGGATAAATCTTCACTTGCATTTAATTGACCAGCCAAAACTAGAATTCGCTTCGAACTACTAAGTTCCTTTACTGCTGATTCAATTTCCTCAATGCTGAGCGATTGATTTAATTGAACTTTTTCAATGAAACGAGTTTGTACTCTGTCCGAAGTTGTTTCATATAGACTTTCTCTCAATTGAAAATTCAAATGAATAGGACCCTTAGGAGCTAGATCGCAGATTGCAAAAGCTTCATTTAGTTGTCGGTTGAAATACCATAACCTATCCGTATCGCTGAAGTCGTGACCCAAATCGAAAGAGCCTTTGCAGAAATTGGTAAAGACATCCTTCTGCCTAATGCTTTGACCTTCGCCTTGATCTATCCATTCCTCTGGACGATCGGCTGTAACAGCGATGAGAGGAATTCTCTGGTAATAAGCTTCTGCCAATGCTGGAGCGAAATTGAGAGCTGCAGTACCGCTGGTAGAGATTACCACAGCCGGACGACCGGATTGCTGGGCGATTCCCAGTGCAAAAAATGCAGCGCTTCGCTCGTCAACAATACTATAAGTGTTGATCGCGCTGTGATTGGCAAGATCAATAATAAATGGAGCGTTTCTAGATCCCGGACAGATCACCACATGAGCAATATTTCTTTGCAAGAGAAAGTGGGTAAATTCCTGAACCGGTTTTTTGAGAGAGCTCATCTGCGGCAAAGATAGTGGCACAAGACAGAGTGAAAAATGAACGTCGATCAATGAAATTTTACCAAAGACCAAACCAAGAACCTACATTCTAGTTTAAATTGGCCACAAGAATTAGAATTATGCACGGAAAAAAAGTCATCGTCTTTGGCGCCAATGGTAAGGCCGGACAGGAAATAGTAAAACAAAGCCTCGAAAAAGGTCACAAAGTGACTGCATTTGTCCGCGATCCCTCAAAATTCTCTTTGTTGCATCCAAATTTGGAAATTGTGAGAGGCGATGCAATGAATCAAGAATCCGTGAGTAAAGCTATCATTGGTCAGGAAGTGGTTATATCCGCTTTAGGAAGTTCTGAGCCCTCTCATCGACTTGTCTTTATGCACAATCTAATCAATGCAATGCACGAAAATAAAGTTCGTCGAATAATAGCGATGGGTGGCATTGGTGCGCTTCAAGCAAATGAACACTTGAAAGTGTACGAAACACCCACATTTCCGAGAGAATATGTTGACGTTACCATGGCCCATGTGAGGGTTCTAGATGCGTTGCTTACGAGTAGAATGGATTTCACTTTTGTGTGTCCGCCTATGATTTCTTCTTCTGAGAAAACTGGCAATTATGACGTCCAGGATACTTATCCTGGTAAAGGATGGTCTGTTCACGTTGGCGATTTGGCTGATTTCATTGTGCATGAAATCACTGAAAATAAATACGTTGGCAAAAAGGTTGGGATTTCACAAAGCACTGGAAATCAAGGCTGAAGATTTGAGTCTGTTTTAAATTCGGTCCAAAACAGTACTTTTTTTGTTATAGAAGCTGTAAAGCGCAGTATCTTCGCGCTCCAATTTTTTTTACAATCAATCATTAAAACACAATGAACCGTTACGAAACTGTTTTCATTTTAACTCCCGTGCTGTCTGATGAACAGGCAGCGGAAGCAGTGGATAAGTTCAGGAAGTTTTTGAAGGGCAAAGGGGCCAAAATCAAGCACGAGGAAAACTGGGGCTTGAAAAAACTGGCTTACCCAATCCAAAAGAAAACTACAGGCTTTTACCACTTGTTCGAATTTGAAGCTGATGGAGAAACCGTTGGTCCTATGGAAGTAGAATTCCGCAGAGATGAGCGCATACTTCGCTTCCTTAGTACCAAAATGGATAAATTCCACGTTTTGTATGCTGAAAGCCGCAGAACAAAGGGAAAAGGTAAGTCAGCAGAAACTCGTCCAGCTACTGAAGCAAAGGCTGAAGCCTAATTATTCATCCAAATCCTGAAAAAGAAATGAGCGATTCATCAGAAATCAGATACCTCAATCCCATTGAGATTGAGACGAAGCAAGCAAAATACTGCCGCTTCAAGAAAGCCGGAATTAAATACATCGATTATAAAGATGGTGACTTCCTTTTAAAGTTGTGCAACGAACAAGGAAAGATCCTTCCACGTCGACTTACAGGTACATCTTTGAAGTATCAGCGCAAAGTAGGACAGGCTATTAAAAAGGCCCGTCACCTCGCCTTGATGCCTTACGTAGGAGACATGCTGAAATAACCCATTACAATCAGAAAGAACCATGGAAGTAATACTCAAATCCAATATTGAAAAATTGGGCGCCAAAGACGAGGTAGTAAAAGTAAAAGCTGGATATGCCCGCAACTATTTGCTACCGCGTGGTTATGCGGCTATCGCAACTCCGAGTGCAATCAAAATGCATAATGAGAACCTAAAACAACGTTCACACAAGGAAACCAAAATTTTTGCCGATGCCGAAACTCTTGCTAGTCAATTGGGAGCACTCGACATAAAAATTGGAGCCAAAGCATCGGAAACCGGAAAGATTTTCGGTTCTGTGAACACTATTCAAATAGCAGAAGCACTCACTAAGGCCGGTTACAATATCGACCGCAAGAGCATCTCCATCAATGAAGATCACATCAAAATGTTGGGTAGCTATGAAGCGCGTGTGAAATTGCACAAAGACATATCTGCTACAGTAAAGTTTGAAGTTATTGCTGAATAAGAAGTAGCGACAGATCATAAAATATTAAAAGTCCCTTTCGAGGGACTTTTTTGTTTTGGACACAATTTGTTTCTTTGAAAGAAGAGTCTTACCCCAGATTTTGCAGTTGAAATATACTGCATCACTGAAGGTCTTCAATGACCGACGCTTTCTCGATATTTATTTTCACCCAATGTATTATCCCGGCAATCAATCTCTATCCTGGCCTTTGTATTTCGCATAGAAAAGGATTATTTCAAGTCTTGATGCATGTCAACTTAGGATTGACAGGAATAGATTCAACTTTGCGCCGTATCAATTAACTCATATAATCAAAACACTCATGAAAAAAGTATTTCAATTCGGATTTGCTCTTGCCATTGGCTCAGGACTCTTAGTTTCTTGTGACACAGCCCCTAAAGGTGATTCTGCTGCGGTAACAGATGCAGCAGCAGCAGCGGCAGCAGTAGGTATGACTCTCAATGTGGACACGGCTTCTTCTTCAGTAACCTTTACAGGAAATGGAGTTGGTAAAAACCACCCAGGTCATTTCAAAGTGAGCAACGGAAGTTTGGCTCTGAAAGGAACAGAAATCACTGGTGGTACTTTCACTATTGATATCAACAGCATGGCCATGCACGAAAGTGGTGACCATATTACCGGTAAACTTCGTCCGCACATGTTGAGCGCCGATTTCTTCGATGCTACAGTATTTCCAACTGCTACATTCGAAATCACAGGTGTTCAACCATACACTCCTGCTGCTGGGGACAGCTCAGTGGTAGCAGGTGCTAATATGAGAATTAGCGGTAACCTCAAGTTGAAAGATTCGGTGAAAAATGTATCGTTCCCAGCCAAAGTGAGTGTTGCTGACGGATCTGTGAGTGCAGTAGCAAACTTTGATATCGACCGCACATTATGGGGTATGAGCTATGGCAATGATGCCTCATTGGGAGATAAATTCATTTCTCCAACTGTAAACTTGGCCTTGAATATCAGCGCAAAGAAATAAGTGGATTAACAGACCACAAATGAAAAAGCCCGATTCGTTCGGGCTTTTTTTATGCGTTAAAACGTTAGGGATTTATTGATGTTTTAAAACCAATGTTATTTAATCCTAGAATCCGCATTGGAAATCTATTGCAGCGCTAACCCCCTTTGATATCAAGCACTTTCTCGGTTTTTATTCTTGATGTATGTATACACTATCAAATAATCCCGCATTGCGCATTTGAAGTGTCTTGAGGTTAACGCGCTGCGGGATTCTCGAATCTACACGATGGAGCAAAGTAATAGTTCGACCTATGAATTCCGATATCTCCATCGCGTGATTCGGGATAATACCAATTCT
>JAWXBG010000169.1:0-28694 GCA_034439875.1 Flavobacteriales bacterium | reverse complement strand
GGGGGTTAGCGCTGCAATAGATTTCCAATGCGGATTCTAGGTTTAAGTATCTGTAGTAGTCCAATTTCGTTTCACTCCATTAGCCTGTAACAGATGCTATAATGGCATTCACTACGGCTTGTTTAAAAATCGAATCACGCGGTGGAGATCACGGAATTTATTGTTCACGTTATTACTGTGTTCCATCATATATCCCTCGGCGAATTACTCGCTGAATACTTCCAAAGCGCAATACACGATAAAATAGTTTTTGGACTATTTTACAAGAAGAATTGGTGTAAAATGCGAATTGGCCCCAGATTATGCAATAGAAATTATCTTGAAGTGTTATAGGTAAAAAAGGGGACGGGAACTCTCGCAAGATTTTGGTCCCGTTTTGGGCATTGGAGTAGATTAGAATAAAATGACGAGGGGATTCTCAAATCAACAAGATGGACCAAGATGTGTATTCACCAAAAGGCCGCCGAAAACCATCTTATGAGATGGTTACACTTGAAAGCTTATCATACAAACGACAATAATCGAAGTCGAGAAAGCGAACGTCATTGCATACTTTCAGTAATGGAATAGATTTCAACGGCAAAACATGGTTTCAATTGAATCGTTCCAAGTGATATAACCGCCACGTCAGAAGTACTATCCGAATGGCCCAATTTCATACGGTTCGTGTTGCCTACTCGACTATATTAGGCCAACGAACGCTCACAATGATTTCATTTTTCCGGCCAATGAATTGATAGGGGGCATTGTAGCCTAAGAATCGAAAGTTGCCAAAATACTCGACACCACTGGCTTTTAAGGCATTTTCTAATTTAGCAGCGCAAGTTTTAATCTTGTCGTCATCGGCATATCCGCCAAATTGTATTGCGGCAACGTACTCCTCGGCAGTAGTATTGATGGTGATGGTTGAATCGTTTGGTTTCGGTAAATTATCTGTTGTGTAGTTGGCCGGCATTACAAAACTCATGGTCGAATTTGAATCGTTGATGTCCATGTGCACTGGAGTGGTCATGGCTATATTTTTATTGGATTGATTGCCACCAAAAATGAAAGAAGCCAATTTTCTAAATCCTGAAGAAGATAGTTCTTTGTACGTTTTTGCGTTCATCGAAACCATAGCTATAGTGGCGGGAGGATAGTTCCGGATCTCGAAATCTTTGTCGGTTTGAACAACTTCATACGCTTGTGTTTCTGTTTTTGCCATGATAAAGTATACTTGAGAAATGATTATTAAAGCGATCAGAACGACGACGATTATTAAAGTTGTTTTCATAATGCACTATTTTAACTTAAATACGAACCCACTTATTCGGTCTTGAATTTTTGTGTGGGTGGTGCGAAGTAAGGAGGTTTGCATAATTTTGTGGATTTTTAATTCCGCTACAACACTGCTTGTTATTGACATGGGGTCAGGACAGTTTTTCAGTAATTCTATTGGATTCATTTGGTTACCTTTCTAAAATCATTGAATTATATTCTTACACTTAATTTTTCAAGCATTTGATTTGTCAAAGGTTCTGAATAAATACCGTAGGCATTCACAAGTATCCCTTTTAGCTTATATTTTTCTGATGAAATGGCATAAATGATACTTTGATTTTCGGGGTCAGAATCTTCATCGAAGCGATAGTGAGTATCAATAACAAACTCATCATGAAAAAGTTTTAAGTTTCCCTTGCTGTGTTCAATAAACTGTTGCGTCAGATTAAAATCTTCAACATAGCCAACCTTTCTCAACCCATCAATTGCTTCCAATAGCGAAGTATAGGATTTCATTGATTATTGTATGTGGGAGCGTAAGAACCAAGCCATTTTTTCATGTTCTTCCATAACCCCAGTTATAAAATCACTCGAGCCGGCATCTTTCAAGTCAAGGGCGAAAAGGTGAATATTTTCGCGCAGCTTTATGATAATGGCTTCGTGGTCGGATAACAATTCTTTTATGAATCCATGTCCATCATTTTTTTCACTTTGCATTTCTGTAAGTTGAGTCAACTCTAAAAATGATTTTAAAGTCGCTGGTGCGAAGTGACCGATAGAACGAATACGCTCGGCTACGCTATCAATGATAATGTCTAATTGTCCAAATTGAGTTTCGAAAAATTTGTGTTTGTCGTAGAAATCAGCACCAGTTACGTTCCAATGTGCATTTTTAGTTTTGGTGTACAAGACAGATTCATCAGCTAGAATTTTCATCAATTCGTTTGCCACTGCTTTTGTGTTTTTGTTGGCTATGCCAATGCTTGTTTTCATAATTTTATTTTTTCAGGATCATTTAGAAGCTTTTGAAATTGATTCTTACGTCACATCGAACCATCACTCGCTTTTGCGTTCATCTAAATCATTGTGATTATCTCCTCCTATGCTGTAAAAGTTGTTTTCTTCATCCTCATTTCCATTGATTTCTTGTTTATCGTCCAATTCGGATCCAGGCACATCAAGATCTTTACCGGATTTATCCTCATTAAAATCTTTTTCATTTCGCGTGCCGGGCAGTTCGTTTGGTTCTTTTGTTTTAGATATATCTTCTGGGTTTATATCTTTTTCTTCTTTGTCATGATTGAAAATATCTTCCGATACAGGATATTTCGGATATCCTGGAAATTTATTTTCATGTTTGGGTTTTGATTTCATCTGTGTTGTTTGATTCGTTATTGTTTTGAGTGCTTGCGAAAGGAGGGCAAAATGTTAGGAAGCGATAATTACTTTCATTGATTGTTCTTTTACCGGGTTGCCAAATACTTCATAAGCCCTAAGTATTTCTTCTAGTTTGAAACGATGGGTTATTAATTTCGCCGGTTCTAATTTGCCTGAAGTAATTGTTTTTAGGAGCATAGGTGTAGTATTTGTATTTACCAGGCCCATGGTTAAAGTGATATTCCGTATCCACAATTTTTGAATTTGTAAATTCACAATGCTTCCATGCACACCAATATTGGCTAAGTGCCCACCTGGGCGAAGTATATTTTGACAAATGTCAAACGTAGCTGGAATACCTACCGCTTCAATGGCTACATCAACTCCATCTTTTGTTTCTTCCATGATTCTTTTTACCGCGTCATCTTTGCTAGTATTGATGGTGTCGGTAGCTCCAAATTTCTTTGCCAATTCCAACCTGTTTTCGTCTAAATCGATCATATATATTTTTGCTGGCGAATAAAATTGAGCAGTTAAGAGAGCGGACATGCCTACAGGTCCTGCTCCCACGATGGCAATGGTGTCGCCGAGTTTTACTGTGCCGTTTAGCACACCTATTTCATGACCAGTTGGCAAAATATCACTTAACATCACCAACGCTTCCTCATCGGCTCCGGCGGGAATATGATAAAGGCTATTGTCGGCATGAGGGATATTTACATATTCGGCTTGCGTACCGTTAATGGTATGACCTAAGATCCAACCGCCATCTTCGCAATGCGAATACATTTGTTTTTTGCAATATTCACAGGAGCCGTCGGACGTAATGCATGAAATGATTACGTGGTCACCTTTTTTGAAATTCACAATGGCGGAGCCGACTTCTTCAACTACACCTACTCCTTCATGCCCCAAGGTTGTGCCAGGTAAACAAGTAGGGGTTTTACCATGAATGATCCCTATATCAGTTCCACAAATGGTGGTTTTAGTAACCTTTACAATGGCGTCGGTAGGCTTTAATATTTTTGGCGTAGGTATATCTTTTAATTCGATTTTACCCGAGCCTAGATAAACTAGTCCTTTCATTGTGTTTTCCATTTTATTTTATTTTTTTGTCACATCGTTAGTGTACCTATTTTCAAAAATGATGTAACCATAGTCTTTGGCTGCACAATCAATCATAGCGGAGAAGTAATGACTTCGGAAAAAGCATGCGGTTGGATACAAGCCCATTTCTTTTCCCCGCGTACCTTCTCGATGCAACACATTAAACTAACTTTCATTCTCCGAATAGATTGACTTTACCTGAATGCATATTTGAGTTTGCAGCATCTGTTTAAGAACAAAATATTTTCACTACAATGTTGGGAATCTTGTAACTCTTATTTCTTACAATACTTATGGAAAGAGTTACATGATTCACGGATAGAAGCCTTTCTTAGAGCATCATTGGTGCTCTTCATTTTCTCGTTTATTTAGTTCAATCAACAATTTTAATGACTCTTTTTAAGAATTGAATAAAGATAAAAGGAGAGAAACTTGTCCCTACAATTATCAACCAAATTTGGATATCAAGCGTTTGAATATCCAGTATTTTGTTCAATGGATCCGTTGTATAAAAAACCGCAATAATTGTAAGGCACAAGAGCAAGGCATACCAAACGAAGTGGTTGCGGGTTATCTCATTTTTTATAAATGATATTTTGCGTGAAGATAGATTGAATACATGCCATAGTTGAGCCAATGCCAAACTGAAGAAAGTGATGTTGTTACAAATGGCAGGTTCGTATTTGAGATAGTCCAGGCAATACCAACTTACCAGCAGAATGGGCAATGATAGTAGAATGGCATAAACGATGATATTGGTCCAGTCTTTTTTGACAACAATGTCTTCCGCTGGATTTCGTGGAGGATTTTTCATGGTGAGTTCATTGCCTTTGCCTAAGCCCAATGCCAAGGCCGGAAAAATATCGGTGACTAGATTAAGAAACAGAATTTGCAAAGGGAGAATCGAGAATGGCAAGTTTAATAGTCCTAGAATAAAAACGATGAAAATTTCGCTCAAATTGCAGGAAAGCAGGTACACCAAAAACCGTTTTATGTTTTGAAATATTGCCCTTCCTTGTTCAATCGCCGAGACAATGGAAATGAAAGAATCATCTTTCAGCACTATCTCAGCAGTTTCTTTTGCTACCTGAGTACCCTTAAGTCCCATTGCAATTCCGATGTCTGCTTTTTTCAGGGCCGGAGCATCATTGATTCCGTCACCGGTCATAGCCACAATGTCCCCTCTTTTTTGATAAAGGCTTACCATCTCTAACTTCTGTTTGGGGTTTACTCTTGCGAATATGGTGGCTTCAAACAATTTCTCATCGGGTAGATTACTGTCCAAATCTTTGCCATTGACAACGATGTTTTCTTTATCTGATAATTTTATTTTTTCAGCAATATGAAGAGCCGTGGCAGGATGATCGCCCGTAATCATAATCACTTTTATGCCGGCATCTCTACAAGATTGCAACGCGCCCACGACATCCATTCTTGGTGGATCATAGAATCCTATACAACCCGCAAAGGTTAAATCTTCTAGAAAATGGTCGTTCGCAATATTATTGGCTTCCTTGAAGGCAAAAGCAAGCACTCGACTACCTCGCCCTTGGATTTCTTCTGCCTTCTGTAAGATTATTTTCTTTTCCTTTTCTGTTAGATTTTCAATTACATCTCCTGTGCAGTATGTAGTACACTTTTTTATTAATTCTTCCACAGCACCTTTGACGGCTACAAAATTTGCATGGTCAGTTTTATGCAAGGTCCCCATTAATTTGGTTTCAGAGCTGAATGCTTCCTCTGCAATACGGGGATAATGGTTACTGATTTCGACCGCGTCCATTTTGTTATCGGCTGCAAATTGCAAAAGTGCTATTTCCAGTGGGTCTCCTATTTGTTTATTATCTTTCCCTTTATCATTTACGACCGCGTTGTTGCAAAGTGTCGAGATCAGGAGTAGTTTTTCAATTGTGGTTTTACTATTACTAGAACCTATTACGTTTTTCTCAACGGCTATTGACTCATCAAAGATGGAAATATTGTGGACTTCAATTTTGTTTTCGGTAAGTGTTCCAGTTTTATCTGTGAAAATCGTGTTGATTCCACCGAGTGTTTCCACTGACGCTAATCTTTTTATGAGGACATTTTTCCTCGCCATACGTAACATCCCATATGTGAGGGCTATGGTAGAGACAATGGGTAGCCCCTCTGGAATGGCGGCTACGGCAAGGGCTAGGGCTGTTTCAACAATCAGGTAAATTTCTTTTCCTTGAATAATTCCGGTAACAATAAATATAAGTGCGAACACACTCGTAATCCACATCAGCTTTTTGGTAAGGCTTTGTAATTTTTTTTCGAGTGGTGTAGTATTTTGTTGAGCCGTTTCCACCAGCGACGTTATTTTGCCCAATTCGGTGTTTAGCCCGGTACCCGTGATGATTGCTTTGGCATTTCCTTTTACAATAGAAGTACCTTTAAAGATCATATTGAACTGGTCTGCCATGCTTGTGTTTTTGTCTAAAGCATCCAGTTTTTTTGCAACAGGTAACGATTCGCCGGTAAGAGCAGACTCGTCGGCTTCCAGTTGGTTCAGTTCAAATAGGCGGCCATCAGCAGGTACTATATCTCCGGCTTCTAACAATAAAATATCACCGGGTACAATCCTTTCCGAAGGAATTTCTACGACTGCATTTTCTCTGATAACTTTTGAAACACTGACATCCATCTGTTTCAGAGCATTCATTGACCTTCGCGCTTGCAATTCCATCAGAAAGCCTAGGGCTGCGGTAATAAATAAAACTCCAATAATGGAAAATCCTTCAATCCAATGTTCGAAAGAGAACGAAAATCCCGCTGCCACTAGCAGCAATAGAACGATTGGACTTTTGAATTGAGAAAGAATAATGAGAAGAACATTTCTTTGCTTTTGGGCCTTAAAGCTGTTCAAGCCATATTCATCAATTCTTGTCTGTACTTCTTGTTCAGTTATTCCACTTAGTTGATTTGCCTGAAGAAGTTCAGAAATATTTTCGACATCTTCCGAATGAGGAAATTCGATCGGGTAGGAGCGAATGATACTTTTTATTGTCATGGCATATGATTGTGCTATTGTACAATCTTACTGAAGGATTTATCCAAAAGACTTACAAGTGACATTAGCAAATCGATGAGGTGGAATGAATGTTTATTGGAAAAAGAATCGAACTACGCATGAATGTGGCCACGGATCTATTGATTACACTATTGTTCAATCCAATTGATCTACTGACGTGGATGTCTGTAATGATAGACAATTTGTTGGCACGAGAGATTAATGGTCTATGTCACTAGGCACGGAGTACTAACACGATCTAATAGCGGACCTTTAGAGTAATATCTCCTAGAGTTTTAATTTCAGCCTGACCGGTAAAAAGCGCCCTTCCTTTTTTAGAAATTACTTCCCAGGCAATTTCACTTGATATATCATCTATTACACCCGGTTCTGAAGCATCATCGGCTAAATCGAATGAAAACTCTCCTGTCATTTTCACGGGCTGTTGAAAATCGTCATGTGTAATGAGTAAATCGCCCCTTCCTTCTTTTACGGCCCGATAGATTTCAGATAAATCGGTTATTACGTTGCCTTGACCAACAGCTTCTTGCATTTCTATAATGGCGTCTGTGCGTTTCTTTTTTTGCAATCCACTTACAATTTTCCATGCTTGTGAAGCGAGTGTATTCAGGGCTACGTCATTATAATTTATGGGAGCATAACCGAGATAGATGGAAGGTTTGTCAGCAACCTGCATGAGTCGGCTATAGTTATCTTCTGTACAAATCACCACACAATTCATATCAGTATCGTTGTTCAATTTTACCATTGCCTTATCCACTGTATTCAGAAATTCTCGCACCAGGTTATCAACCCTTTTTCCATCGCTTAGTTTGTTATTATGAGTAAAGTAGTGTATGTTTTTGTGGAATTGAAAATCATCATTTGTGATCTCTTCAACGATACCATCATTCATGGCATGTAGTAATTTTACCTCCGACTGTGAGAGCAATAGAATCAGATAGTTTTCTGTGCGATTCAATTGCTTGATTAAGGGTTTTATCGAGAAGGTATCAGATATTTGAACAGAATTTTCCTTTATTGGCCAAGGAGATTTTATTATTTCTTTAGTTTCATTGGAAAGAAAGATATGCAAACTATCCAAACCGTAGCTGCTATCTATTTCATTGCCAACTGTTTCAAGTTTTTCGAGTAATTTCAGTGTGGAACGTTTCCCAAATTCGGCAATTACCCTTTCTTCGGCTTCTTTCAAGAGTTTTTTCAGTTCTATGTCATCTGAGATATTATCAGGATGTGTCCGGTGTGTATTGAGCGAGATAGAAACACAAGGGTTATTTCTTTCTGCAGCAAGTTGCTCTAGTTTATTTTTCATAGTCTTGATTTGTGAGAAAAAGCATTTCAATGCAAAGCAAGTTGAATTGATGTTGCTAAATGTTACAGAATATTGGAAAAAGTTATATAAATCACACCTTTTGTCCATCCTATTTCTTGCTGATAAAAGTTGTCGAAGATGGCGGTTGCCATCAGGAGGGAACGCAGCTAATAGCATAATTGTGCTAGCAACGCCCATTCATCGGGGGTTTCTGACATAGAGGTGGGGTGAGACCTAGGGCACTCAAAGTCATCTGAAGCACCGAAGTCGGCCGATCACATTATAGGACGCATTGCCAAACGCTCATACCGTTTGGATTTACGTAGTAGTCCAATTCCGTTTCAATATATTGAGATGAACATGGGTCACCACGGCAATTGCCACGTTGTGCATGCAAGATTCTGCAGCGCATTAGCAAAAGCCGACTCCCAGTGCGCAATGCAAAATGGACCATTTATGAAGTAACCTTGGTGTTATTTGGAGGACTAGTTAGATTGGAATATTTATTAGTTGATTACACAATGGTTAAATACGGGACTATGTGAGTAATTTTTTTTATGTGAGATTTTGAATTGTTTTTTTGAGTACTTGCATGCATATTTCAACTTCCTCTTTGTTTATACCTTTGAGTGCATCTTTAATTGCAAGCTAACCGCACTCAGAAGCGTTGGTTTGTAGGTCTTTTCTTTTTTTGGTGAGGAAAACTCTAAATGACCTGTAATCTGTTTCGTTGTCGGTTCTCTTCACTATACCTTCTCTTTCCAGAATGTCGATGATCCGAGTAACATTGGCCCTATCACGATTTGATCCAAGGGCTAGTTCTTGTTGCGAGCAATCATCATTTTGCCACAAGTGTGTCAGCACCCTAAACTGGTATGGGGTGATAGGCAGATTTCTTTCCTTCATATACCTAGACAGCCGACTATGTACCGAAGTATAAGCTACTCCTAATACTCTGCCGTCCGATTGGTTGAACTGAAATTTAGGCATTTGACATTGTTAAATACGGGACAAAGTCAAATATTGTTTTTGAGATGGCTATAGATTTTTGGAAATTTTGTGAGATGGGGGATTGAGGGTGGGAGAGAACGCCACCGTTGGCAGTGAGCTCGTATGTCAGGGCACCTAGACGCAGATGAAGCGGAGAGTTGAGGTAAATAGAGTGTCTAGGTAGGTTGAAGGAGTATTTATAATTAGTGATTCGCTGCCTAACTACAAGTTCTTTTTTTTCAAATTTCCGAGGCAGTGTCTCTGAAATTCATTGGCTTTCTCAATGGCTTTTCTCTCTTAGGGTTCTAAAAACTCACAGGCTTTATTTGAATCATTAAAATGGCTTTGAGCCTTTTTCGAAAAACCAAGTGTCTCTTCATTTTTAGAAACTTAACCTACGTCACACATACAAACAATTCTTGAGCTGACAATAGGGACTAAGTTCAATTTGTTTTAGGTGCAATTTCAAGAGAATTGGGGTGTGAAAATGTAGATGTTATAAAGTAAAAGAATAATCGTTGATATCCCAGAATATCGCCAACATGAAAGGAGCCAGCATGTCCATTGAAGTCCTAGTGCACTTTGTCACGAACCCAACATCCTATTGTTTTTATTTTTTGGAAATTTGGATGGCTTAGAAAAATTTGCAAATTTCTAAAATTTGCCAAGACTAATTTTCGTTCAAAAATATCCCAACATGCAATAATTTGTCTATTCGAAAAAGGACGAGTTTAGATCCGAAGTTGGGCGATATTATACTTTGGCACAAATTCTGCCTTTGAAGATTTTGAGGACCTCAAAACCCCTCCTAAAACCAATGTATTATGAGTTATCCCAATAAGTTCTTGCAGACCTACGAGCTATCTACTGAAATCATAAAGCTCATCTCTTCCACAGAATCCTACTGTTATATTGTATCCCCATACATCAAATTATGGCCACAGCTGGACCGTGTTCTGAACATAGCATCTAAGAACAATGTCTTCCTAACCTTCATTATCCGGCAGGAGGCCAAGTCCGATGAATTAGTTCGGAAGTTAAATGGAGAATATGGATTTGAGGTCTTTGTGATTAAGGATCTTCACATCAAGTTGTACCTGAATGAGAAGCGTTGCATCTTGAGCAGTATGAACCTTTATGACGCATCACAACAAAATAATCTAGAGTTAGGATATGAGATAGGGAACTCCTTATCCGTGAAGAAAGAACTCATAGAGGAATACATTCTTCTCGACAAATCGACCCAACATCACAAAGGAAAGTTTGAGCATGAGAGGTCACAGTTGTTAGACTTAGTGAAAGAAGCGAAAGAAAAACTACAACACAATGGTTTTTGCGTGGTTTGTCAGGGAGAGATGGAGTCCGACTTTAATCCATTCTCTCCTTGGAAAGTGAGATGCAGGAATTGTTACGATAAGGAAGAAAATCGGTATTCGGCCATTAAATTTTGCCACTACTGCGGAAAGGAACATGAAGCTAGTCGAGATAAACCCTTTCACTATGACTGCACCCAAGTACTTAAAAAGGCAAGAAAATTGACTAAGCCGTATGTGAAACATTATTGATAGAAGGTTCTATTTTTTAAAGCCCGTTGCCCGACGCCAGCATGTGTGGTGTAATTTTGCAAGATCATGCGTCAAGTCTATAGAAATGAAAGCATACAAATGCAGTTTACACTAAGTTCCATTGCCTTCTTACTGTTCATACAATTCCTGAATTTCGCTCAAGCAGTACTTTTTTCCATCGAATATAGAATTGACATAAATTGTATAGGTACGGTTCTTACACTTGAAGTAAAGTTTCCCTTTGCATTTTTGTAGTCCTCACTTAGTCTGCATTTGATAAATAAAATCCTGATACTCAATATCAGACCATTCCAAGCCATATTTCAGTCCTTTTTCTTTAATTTGGTTATAGTCTCTCTCGATAGCATTCAACATTTCTTCTTTCGAAACGGAGGTTAAAGAATTGCGGCCATATTCATCAATATTTACCGCTTGGTTTGATCCCAGCTCATGCATTTGTTCAAGTGTCATAAAATTGCGCATGTATGTCTGCTTACTCTCAGATTGCTAGCCTTTAAGTATTTTAAAAGCTCCTTTGCCGATCGCATCAGGGTCCGCTGTTGAACTATTTGAGCATGATCCTATGATTACCATACTGCATAAAACCAAAATTAACTTTACCATTTATTTGCGTTTCAATTTTGCGGAAATTTGAGTTGAAATTCGAATGTGAAATATTTCAAATGCTCCAATAAAACTCATTTATTTTGAATAATGGATGCAGTTATAGGCTCTTCTAGATTTACATAGGCTCTTACCCCCCTCATACCTCCACAGGCCAATAGATCTTTTATGCGCTATAAGTGACTTCGTATCGGAGTCAAAGTTGTCGCAGTGCTGCACGATAGGAGCAAGTAGAAAGTTCGTGTCGATTAGGGTTAATGGTATGGTGGACCTTTCAGCTTCTTAGCGGGCTTCTTTGGTAAACCCTCCGGAAGAGACATAAACGCCCTTTCCCCTAGAGCGGAGTCCGTCGAGGAAGCTTCGAATTTCTTGGCTGCCAATGGAACCAGTGCGGTGTTTTGCCTCTACCAAGATTTTGGGATTTTCGAGCCCTAATCCATCTGGAGAGGCCATGATGTCCTTGCCGCGGTCTGCACCTTTTTGACTTACCAACGTTCTGTAGCCCATAACCCTCAGAATACCTGCCGCGAGGTCGTGCATATCCTCCCCGTCTAGCCTGTGAACGCGGTCTTTGATGAACTCCAACCTCTGGGCCTCAATGTCCTCTTTGATAAAGTTCATGGATTCTTCTTCCTCTTTCTTTGGAACATCTACGGGGGCTAGGATGAGGTATATCCGAAAATAATTCAGTTGTCACGTTATTTGGCACCTTGAAAATGGTGGAAATGGAATCGGGGCTTTTTTGGTTTTTGTTGAAAGGAGATCTCTCGGAACCTCCCTATTCCAATTGATACTCCTTACATTGGGGTATTTGGTAATGTCTGGAGAAAACTGATAGCGGGACATGATCTCCCCTAAAAAGTATTTGCGCTCAGAAGGATCATAAGAGATAACGCTATCTCCAAGTTCAAACTCACGGCAGAAGCGGTAGAGCTGTCCAGCAAAATTATTGACCTTTCCCGTTAAAAATTCGGGGTAATATATTCGTAAAGCCTCCTTTATGCCTTAACATGTCTTCAATGCATGGAGGTTACCGATCTTATCCCAGCCAATGGCTACGATTTCCTTATCTCTAAATTCCTGAATCAAGTATCCGCATTCGCCGGCGCGGACCATCCAAAGAGGTTTGTTGGGCATCTATTGTGTGATCTGAAGCTGAAAGGTAATGGGAAGTTACTTGGTGCATTGAAGAATTTGGTGGCATGTTCTATCCATGACCGAATTTGTTTTGCTTGTTTGTCCATGGACATTCGACCCTTAGATTTGACATCTTGGGATAAATCAAATACTATAAAGTGAACAATAAATCTGGTGATCGGGCAAGTGCACTTGCGTCAGTAAGGTTCAAGCATTGATGCTAACGAAATCCTAGTGACTGGCGGGTTAAGATTTATGAGCGGAAAATTTGATTGAAGAATTTCATTTTTTTGTTCATCTTGACTGCTCTTCTTAGTTGATATAAAGAAGGCTGGTGCGAGATAACCTAGGAATTTGCTGTTGTATGGACTATCATACTATGGTGTAATCACCGACTACACTATTTGGGAAATGTCAAGGTTTTGACGAACTCTCCAATGACCTTCATGTTCGAAGCATTTGCTTCATTGATCAATATGTCCTTGTAAGAACGATCAAACGAATTTGGTTTTAGAACAATTGAAGTGTGACCCCAAGCTTCTTCTGAAATTGTTTTTTCGCTGAAATATGTCTTGACTGTAAAAGCTGAATTATAATCTGGATCTTGAAAATCTTTGTTTTCCACGAGTACAATCTTTCCATTACGACTGCCCCCTGAATAAGTTTTAAATAGACAAATTGACCCATTCGCGATGACCCGATTCATTGATTCACCGACGATCTTGCAAGCAAAATATTCGTTGTTTGAATTGTGGGATTCTGGACCTTCGATTAATGTAAAATTTTTTTCTGATTTCATTTCTTCAAATGACCCTGCCGCCGTGTAAAAATTGTACAACCGGATGGGATTTTGGAATCCTGGTGCAATATTAGGGGTTCCTTTCAGTTGAAGGAAATTGCCTTTCGTTGTTTCAGTTTTATTTTTAGCCGTTCCCTTCTCGTGCAAATAGTTATACATAGAATCGGGCACAGGATTTTCTAGATTGAAATGGATTTTCACAACTGGAATTTGTTTTCCTTGGTCATTCTTCATTGTAGTTTGTTTAACCATATTCGATACCGGATGCACGTCTCCCATATAGTAGAATTCTATTCCTTCATCGTTATTTTTTTTGATGAATAGAGGGAGACGAATTGGCCCATTTTTTCCAAGAATGGATTGTACATCGCTGCTGATAAGTGTCCTATCAGATTTTGACATCCAGTCGAATTCTTTGTTGTTTACAAATTCGTCCTCATATTTTGTTGATTCAGAAATATTCTCCTCCTTGTGATAGTTTACAAAAATTGGACAATGTGAATTATCGGGGCTTACGAGATATCCCCCAACGTTTTGACCTATAGGATTTACTGAAACATTTAGAATTCTGAACACATCTTTACGAGAGTATTTTCTGTAAAGCACAAATCCGTTCTGCCAATATACCGGCTCAAATGATTTATCAAATTCATGTATAGAATAACGGGTAGAATCGAGCAGAAACTTACGAAAAATGTCTTGTTCTAGGATCGAAAGAAACTTGTCAGAAGGGACGAGTTGTCCATTTTTGATTTTTAAAATATCCAAATTGTAGATCTCCTTGGCCGGAAGCAGTCTCCCGTCTTTTTTCTCTCTAAAGAATTCAAAATTTAGATTGGAAATGCAAGATTCGATCGTTTCGTCGGAGAGTGTATACCCATAAGTTTTCAGAATCATTTCTTTTAAATCTACGATGGAAAGCTCTCCAAGTTCAATGATTAGTTTGATTATGAGACTTTCTTCAACCCTTTTGGAATTATTTATTTCTTTCGCAAAGAGTTCTAAAAGTTTAACCTCTTTTTGAGGCAATGCAGGAATTTTTTCTTTTTCCAGTTTGCTTAGGAAATTATAGTATGATCTTGAATATATGACAAATAAATATGGGTCGCGAGAGCCATGTTCTATGAAATCCATCATCATTGGAATTCTCCCCAACCTGTATTTTAAAAGGTTGTAATCCTTTTTCAAATCCGAGAGCAATTGCATATTTGCAGTATCAATGGATTGAAAGATTATTTCCTTGGTGATTTTATCAAAATTGATAGTCGAAGCACCAGGAATCATTCTACTGCCTTCGGATATTAGTTTTCTTAAGGCGTCTTTGTTGTAAGAGGTATCTCCATAAAGGGCTATGGGTATTAGGTAGTTGTTTTCATAATTTCCAATAAAGTCTATAACCGTTAAATAGCCCTTTCCTTCAATTTTTCTTAAGCCTCTTCCTAATTGCTGAATGAAAATAATGGCGGATTCAGTAGGTCGGAGCATAATGATCTGATTGACTTTTGGAATGTCAATCCCTTCGTTGAAAATGTCGACGGTAAAAATGTAGTCTAATTTTTCATTTAAATCTTCGGATTCAAGAAGATCAATTGAACTATCTCTTTGCTGTTCAGAGCTGTCTCCAGTTAAGGATACAGTTTTGAATCCTTTTTGATTAAACAAATGGGATAGTTCAACTGCTTCTGTCTTTCGCGAACAAAAGATGAGACCTCTGGTAATGCCGTTGTCACAGCCGTAGAAACGGGCTTTTTCAATAATCCTATCAATTCTTTCGGAGCAAATGAGTAAGTTGAAATCAGATTTTTTATCCGCTATTTTATTGTTCACAAACAAATCGGTAACACCGTAGTAGTGAAATGAACTGACCATTTCTTCTTCCATCGCCTTATTCAGTCGGATTTCACAGGCAATGTTGTGGTCAAATAGTTGGAAAATGTCCTGACCATCTGTTCTTTCGGGAGTGGCGGTCATTCCTAGTAGGAATCGAGGTTCAAAGTAATTTATAAGTCGTATGTAGGAATCGGCCCCTGATCTGTGGGTTTCATCAATAATGATGTAATCGAAATGACGTTTCGAAAAGGATTCGATATGACGGTACTTTGAAATTGTTTGAATCGTAGAAAACACGAAATCACAATCCAAATCTCTTTTTTCTCCTGAGTATACACCCATAGATTTATCAGGTCCAAAAATACTTCGAAATGTATTTAGAGCATCTTGAGCAATGGTTAATCTGTGAACTACAAAAAGTAATTTGTTTGGATTGAACTCCTTTACATCAAAGGCAGCTAAATGAGTTTTACCGGATCCGGTCGCAGAAATGATTAGGGCTTTGTTCTTTTTATCCGAACGCAGGTTATAGAGGTTTTTTAATCCTTCTATTTGCATCGAATTTGGTGTTATTTCAGCATGGGTTTCGACGAGAGCTTCAAGGGTGTTACCTTTATTTAGCTGATACTGCTTATGGTATATTTTTTCGTAGTAAGAAATATATTTTTCCGTGACTGGTGTACCGTTGTGAAAGTCAGATTGAAATTCGTTCAGTACTTTTTCAACGATACCGCTTTCATCTAAACCCGATACTTTAATATTCCATTCCTTGTTGGTAGATAAGGCCTGAGCTGTTAGATTGCTGCTGCCAACGATAAGGTTGTAGTGCTTGTTGTGTTTAAAGATGTATCCTTTTGCATGGGCGTTGCCGGATGTGGCGATTCTAAGATCCAGATTTTTGAATTTGGCTAACTTTTTTAATGCTTCAGGTTCAGTGAAGTTTAGATATTGAGAAACTAGTATTTCGCCCGATATATTTTTGTTTTCAAGTTCTTCGAGTTTATTCATTAAGACGGCAACCCCACTTGTGGTTACGAAAGCTACGGATATAAAGAACTCATGACAATTTTCGAGTTCATGAATAATATTGGAAAGTACTTTTTTGGGTGGATGTTTGTGATTGACAAGCAACTCAGGTTGGTAATCAAGAGTTGAAAGAATTGACTTGTCTATAAAGCCTGTTTGCAAGCTGCTCAGGAAGGCTTGCTTTAGATTATCCATTCGACACTAATTTATTGACGATAGGAATATCAGCGGCTGCCCAATCTAGTTTTTTAATTTCGTGAACTGTGAGCCATGCATAGTTTATGTGTTCATGCAGTGTAAGCTCTTTCGTTTCCGCTTTGCAAATAAAGCTGTGCATGGTCAGTTCAAAATCATGATATTCATGAATCACGGTTAGATAAAGGGATTGGATATTGGTTGAAATATTTAATTCTTCACTCAGTTCTCTTTGCAGAGCTTCCTCTTTGGTCTCGCCTTCTTCAATTTTCCCTCCAGGGAATTCAAATTTCTCAGAAATGTAGGGCAGTTTATTTTTGGGTCTTTGGACGCATAGAATTTGATCTTGGAAGTATATTATACCTGCAACAACTTCAATTCTTTTCATCTGAAGGCTCGGTTTAATTGTATAGTTTGGTAAAGGGATATTCCAAGCAACCAAAATACTCAAATCCTACAACTATTTGTAAGATAGTCCTCAAATTCTGTGAGCGTCATCGGATTATGGAATAATATCTTTCGGTAGAATGGATGCGCAGCTTCAGCATCTCTGCTCAACACAATAAAACGTCCTTCTAGAAATATCGAAAACTTTGGTGGAGGCCCAGTTGAACGAATATCGATTCCAGTGATGCATCCCATTGTTCTCATACAGCGAAAGAAAGTGAATATTTCCCTAGCCGTTATTACACGGGTATGCCACAAGGTAAGAGAAATGGGACGTTTATATGTTGGTGTAGAAATGTGGTTTTAACCCAGGAGCCGCATTGGGGTTCGCTATTAAGTGCTAATACCGTTTATCCCGCATTACGCATTTGGGCAATTTTTGAATAATGCGTGCGGGATTCTCAAATCTAAACGATAGAATACTGCATTCATCGGCAAAATGAGGGTGCAATTTTTCTATCGCATGATTTGGGTTTATGTATCTGTAATATTCCAATTCCGTTTCACTCCATTGGTCTATAACAGCTACTTTGACGACATTTACCACTTCGTGCTCATAAAATAGTTTGGACTATTTAGGGCTTACTGAAAAAGTCGTTTTGAGCTCTGAACTATTTTGGACATGTACACAACATTTCGAACAAACTTAAAATATTGTATAGCGATACTTGCCCGGCCAATTCGACTCGGTTTAGTACCAAAAAAATGGAGGCTATCCAAGATTGAGAAGTATCGCTGAGTCTTGCTCTTATTCTATCAAGACCATATGCTGTTTTGGCCTGACCAAATTTTCCTTCTATTGGATTTCGCTCTCCCAGTCTTACGTGTTCTTTTTTCACTGCCGACGGTCTTCCAAGGGGTTTTGCAAGGAGTTTTATATTCAACTCTTTGAGCTTATTTATATTCGCTCGCGTGCAATGAATTTGATCCGCCAGCTCTTCTTCTGGATAGTATCCAGTCCTTTTTTTTGTATGGATTAATCGACTCCATCAGATAAGTTCCTTCGTTGAATGCGTCCCACGACAACCCATCTACAAAAGCAAATCCATCTATCAAGCTTACTTGTATTTTAGCACCAAATTCTACTTTGGACTTTTGCTTCCCTCTAACGATGAGCCGCACATGCGGCTGATGAATACTCACAATACGATCTGAAATAGTATGTGAGTGATCGTCCCACATTTTCACTTGTTGACGGTAAGCTTCATTAGCCACACATAGGTATTTCTGTGTTTTGGTAACAAGTGGAAACTCTTGATATTGATCTAACTACTTATCTATGCTGCTCAAATTTCGCTTAACGAAGCGCAACTGTTGAGTATTTACTTTCTGATTGCTTTTTGGGTTTTAACTTTTTTCTGAGCCGTCTGCAAGTATTGTTTTCGTGCCTTCTTCCTATATGTTCTGGGCTTGCTAAAGTTGTGTACTTGATTGTCGTAGATTTCATCTATGATTTGCTCTGTCTTTTCTCTCGAATCGTTGAGAATTTTGAGACCTATGGGATATGCAATATCTTGAGGGCAGGCAGTAGCATCCATAAGCAATCTACCCACCCCAATGGTGGATTCTTCGGTGGTGTTCAACTCCTTCGATTCATGTGGCTAATCGCTATTTGAATCAGGATCGGTTTTATCCAATTCCTGCTTTTCAACATTGCGGGCAACACTGAGTTCCACCATTCTTTCATTAATTGCACTGATCTCATCAAGACCAAGACGTTTTCTGATTTCTACAAACAAGGACGAATCGAAAGGTGGTTCATTGCTGAAACTAAAGTAGCCAATGAAGTACTGCATATACATGTTTTCCTGAATTTGCAATACAGTCTCCTCATCACTCAGATTACACATATGCTTTATCATCAATGCCCCGAGAATTACCCGGCCATTGATATGACCAGCCCCGGTAACATTATTGTGCATCCTTTTATCGTAAACACACACAATTTGACCCGAAGGAATTTTATTGGCCAATACATACCGTCGGTTGTGAGCATTAAGTTGCTGAGCAAATGGAGACTCAAAACCAGGGAAATTCAATTGATGAGTACTCTGATAAACTTGCTTTGATGCACGGATTCTTGATGCCTTTTCCCTAAAAGTGTGCGTTTGTTTGGCGAAAAGTAATAAAATCACCAGCATAATCAATAGGTGAGGGTTTTTCAGCAGGCCCTATTGAATAAGCGAAATTGATATTAATCTGTTTTTTATTTTGGGTTGTTCGGCTGAGAAATTAGTATTTTTACATATGACGAAATTTTTTTAGTTCAATTTTGTTGGAAAAGAAAAAGTTAAGCTGGGGTTCTTTAAAATTGGATTAACTTCCCAAGGTTTATTGGTGGATCTAAATATAATGGTTTAATTCAGCATCCTCACACCAAACATAACATCCTTTCATCCCACGCGTCATCAATGTCCTGTATGTATTCTTAATAATCTGCTTCGCCAAATTACGTGCGCGATTGGGATCATTTTGCAGCATGGTTTTATATCCTTTTAACGTGCTGTCACCTTTGGAGCGCTTGGCAGGGTTTACCAATACCTGTCCGTCGCGCCAAATCAAGTCTTGTCCGATGATGACGCCGACATAATCGAGTTCAAGGCCCTGGCAAGTGTGAATGCAACCGACTTCACGCACACTGTCTGTTTTGATGGACCAGAGGTAAGATTCGTTTGAGAAGTTCCAGGGTTGATGAAAATTGAATTCTGGAAAGTTGATATCGGTTTTCTGGGTGTTCGCTTTGCTGATCCAATCATAACAATATCCGGCCACCATGCGCGCTTTATTGTCTTCTTTGTTTTTTTCTAAAAGAAGTAAAGTCTGAAGAACACATAGTGATCATTTATGATGAAATTTGGAATGCTGCTAAAAGAGCTCTTGCCATTATATTTTCGAATTCCGTTGCTTTGGAAGTTAGTAACAATGTCATTGCGAAATTTGAAGAAATTAATCCGTTGAGGAAGTATTTGTCCGACTTGGAATCTTTTATAATAGAATCGAAACTGGAGGATTTTTACAACGAGAATGGGGAAACAATATTCGTTTCAACCATACACAAAGCCAAGGGAAAGGAGTTTGATAATGTTTTTCTATTACTGGAAGATTTTGCAATTCGCGACGATAAGGCCAAAAGGCAGTTATACGTTGGTATGACAAGTGCGAAGAGTAATCTGACCATTCATTTGAATCAACCTTATTTGAATGACATTGTTGTGGACGGAGTTGAAAGAATTCAAGACAAAACAAATTACGGAGATCCGGGAATATTAATTGTACAACTAGGCTTGTCTGATCTTTTTCTGGATTATTTCATGAATTGTCAAGTTGAGATTTCTCAATTAAGCAGTAGTGATGCTTTGACCTTGTCGGAATTCGGATGCACCAACATATATGGAAAACCCGTATTGAGATTTAGTAAGAAATTTCTTGAGCATTCGTCAAAATTAAAAGGTAATGGATACCAACTAAAAAAGGCTCAGGTTCATTTTATTGTTCATTGGACGAAGGTCGACACCCATAATGAGATAAGGATTGTATTACCGGAAGTTGAGTTTGAAAGGAATAGGTTATGACATCAATACTGCCTTATTGCTCTAATAATAGCCTCCATCGGTGTTCAAGTTTTCTCCATCATACCGCAGGGGTGCTTTTTTTTGATAAGAAGGCACATACACGCTTTTGCAAAATTAATATCCCCCCGCGTGAGCGATCGCAGCAAAAAGCCCTCTTCGCTGCGCAACCAAGTGAAGCAGCGAAGAGGCTTGGAGCGTAGAGCGCGACCCCTATTGGGAGTCTGGGAAAAAGATGAGTGACGACAGTGCAGATATGCACGTGTTATATCTGAAGGGGGCACGCCCAAATAATACCAATTCTGCTTATTATAGGATCCAAACTATGTTATAAGCATTAACGGTATAATACAGCACCTCGTTAACCTAGAGGTTCATAGCTGATTATTAGAGAAAAACTTGTGGAAGTGAAGGACCGCAAATATTCAAACTTCGGAATAGTACTATGAACTGCTGAACTCTCAATCTTGAGACTCGTGCACCCCTCACTTCTGCTCCCTGAACTCGCGCTCCCTGCTCTTTAAACTTATCCCCTCACCACCTGCACTCTACTCACCTTATTTCCCGTTCTTAACTCCAACACATACACCCCTGAAGCGAGATCTTCGAAGGATATGCGAAGGGGTCCGGTAGAAGTGAATGGCTTTACCGAGCGAACCGGACGGGATTGTAGATCACAAATACGATAACTTATATCGTTTGTATTAGAAAATAGTATATCCACATAAACTTCGTCGATGGTGGGATTTGGATAGACAGTTAGTTGGGGAGAGTGATCGAAATCTTGAACGGAGTTGGAAATATCCACAGTTCGATAAATTAGGGCATCACCACCATTGTCAGAGTATACGAGGTGATAGAGTGGTCCAGTGCCGGCTAGTTCCGGACGTTGCTGATGACCGCTGTCGTCGGAGGTGATCACCATGTATTCGTTAAGACTAAAATTGCTGGCTGTCCACGAAAGTGCAATGTCTTTTTGACCGGAATCATTTACTTCCCATGCTACTAATCCATAGCCATAGGAATATTCGCGCGCCAAACTGGGATAATTCTGTGTTTCATTTTCGGTGGTAGGATGTATTTCAATGATGTTCACGGCGGATCCGGGACCGAAGCCGTGCTGAGAATGGTATACACGACTTTCTCCAGTGGCATCACTCATCCAGATCGAATAAATTTCAAATCCATCTATTACTCCTCTCGGACCTGATGCCGGACAAGCATCGATTTCCCAATCTAGAGGATCGAAGTCGATGAAAACATCAAACGTTTCTCCTCCATCCGAAGATACGGCTCCACGAATATCGCGGAGGTTCTCGTCGTTGTTGCGGTATAATATGGCAACATAATTTTGGTGTACCAAAAGATCTGCGGGACAACAATCGCAAACGGTTTCAACAATCGCATTGGTGGCAGATACCTCAGCGCTAAATGTCTGTCCTTCATCTTCAGATTTTACAAGCACCCACTCGGTTGCCATCGTATCATAGTTTTCGAGCATGTAGGCAACATAGACTTCCCCGTCACTTCCTGCGGCTACTGAAGGCATTCTGGCTGCAATGCTCTCGGAAGACGAAACAAGCAATGGCGAACCCCAACTCATACCACCATTTGCAGAATGGACGAGATAAATATCACCGCTACTCTCTGGCAATTCTTTATACACGACATATATATCGTTACCATTGGCCGCAATCTCGGGACCGGACCAATCATATACCGCCGCCATAGTTCCTTCCGGATTTAACTGTACAGGATTCATAAACGTATTGCCCATCAGATGGGTAGCATATACTTTATGAGTTGCATTGTCGGACCACACAATCACGGGATCACTACTCGCATTTTCAACCACACGAGGACGTAAGTTGCCATTGTTCTCTTGATCGGACACCACAACAGGATCACTAACTATAATGTACTGAGCGAAACAAGGTGTGGTGAGTGCAAGTGAAATGAGGGAAAGTATTGTTTTCATCATACAACGAACATACGAATAAATAATTTGATTTTATTTCTGCTTCTTTCGGTCGTACTGACAACAATCGGGAAGGTTTTGATAAGCCTCATCACTGGCTTTTCGCAGAGAGGTATCGTAACCAACTCGCGCGATGGCTTCATGGATCTCTTCCAAAGATAATATTTGCGGGCGGTAGGAGACGGTTAACAGAAATGCGTCCTTATCGTACAACACGCTGCGAACTCCTTTGATGTCGCACGCGGATTCAATTCGCGTTTTGCACATATCACAGTCGGAGTTAACCCAAAATGATTCGGTGTTGTACTTCGACTTCTTTTCTTTCTTGCTTGTTTCCTGCGCTTGAATGGGGGCAACAACAATAAGAAGTGCGAGCATGAGACAAGAGCGATAAATGTATTTCATGCTTACTCGGGTTGGAAAGCGGGGTTGTTTAAAAATTCTGTGTCGGTGAGAGTTAACAGAAAAGCTTCGATGGCTTGCATTTCCTCCAAATTCATTCTTCCCTTAACTGAAGTGGCCAAGTTGCCATCGAGGTTGGCGGAATAATGAAATCCGGTGTTGTAGTGTTCAATGCATTGCATAAGTGTTGAGAATCTTCCGTCGTGCATGTAGGGGCCAGAAACTTCGATGTTGCGCAGGGAAGGTGTTTTAAATCGGCCCTTATCGCTTTCGAAGAGGGTGATGAGGTAACGTCCTTCATCAACCGGAATCGAATCAAGACCTGTATTGCGATAGCCGAAGTCGCTAAACGTACTTCCCAATACGTGGCAATGATTGCAATCGCCTTTGGACATGTCCGTAAATAAGTTCATACCTTCTAGTTCGAGTGCGCTTAATACAATATCACCACGCACGTATTGATCGTATCTAGAATTTCCGCTGATCAAAGTGCGCTCAAATTGCGCGACGGCACGCATGAGGAAGGGAGTTGTAATCTCATCGATGCCAAAAGCCGCTTTGAAGAGCGATGGATAGTCGGGATGGGCATTCAGCTCAGCAATGCAGTTGACAAGGGTTTCGTGCATCTCCACCGGATTTTGAATGGGTCCTATCACTTGCGACTCGAGGTCCGTAGCTCCACCATCCCAGAAGAAGCCGGGTTGCCATCCAAGGTTTGTGATAGGCATGCCATTGCGCGTACCCGCTATACCGTCTATCCCAATGCTGAATTGCAACGGGTCGGTAAATGAATGTGCTGCCTGATGACAATCACCACAAGATTGAGTATTGTTTCCGGATAGAATTTCATCATAAAACAATTTTTTCCCCAAAGCCACTCCTTCTACTGTCAGCGGATTGTGTGAGGGAATATTCATGTTTGGTAAACCATCCGGAATAACGAGCACATAGGGGGTAGGGCCAGTTGCTTCGATCGTTTCTTCATCTTTTTTACAGGCCACTAATGCCACAATAGATATCAGGACCAGAGAGATCCAATGGATTTTTTTCATGTTCGGTTAAATTACTGTACGTCGACCGAAAAAGCTTGAGTGAAGTTTTCTTTCAAATCGTTAATCCATGGAATATCTCCGGCACCGCTGCTTTGATGAGCATTGTTGCCTTCAAATACTACCATGTTGGGATCGGCATACAAGGCATTTAGGTTGAAGTGTAAGTCGAGATTCACTTCATTGCCCGATCCGTGAAAAGAAATGGGCTTTTCCACTGTCACAAAGGCTTCATCTGTGCCATAGTGATAAACAATTGGGCCATTGTCGCCCATCGAATTGATAAAAGATCCTTCGTGTTTGAAAAAGATATAGCCGGTATCCCAAGTCCATATCATACCGAAGATCGGGTCGAGTTCTCCTTCCTGATCGCCTGTATGGTTGTGAGATTCTTCGATTCCTAAATTAAATCGCAAACTTACATAATGGGCATTGGGCACATTTGTTTTGGCAATGATGAGGCTTGTGGGATCGGCGACATCAATGAGATCGTGATCGTTGAGGGCTACTTCGTTGCCATTTTCGTCGATAAGGGTAATGTGTCCAATATAGTATTTGAGCAGATTTACAGTGTAAAGCTCTCCGTTGGCATTGGTATAGTTGCCATTTCCAGGTATAATAGGAGTGCCATCCACTTCGTTGCTCACATGGATGTTTACTTTAGGAATGACCGTAGAAACAACGGCTTCGGTGGTTTCGTCTTTTTTGCATCCAAAAAGGAAGAGTGCTGCGAGTAGGAAATATGAAAATTTGTTATACATGGTTTTCGATTATGAATTGACTAAAAAAAAGAATTGAATAAATGGTCAGACAAACCCGAAAAAATCGAGTAGGTGATCATCTCACAATCGAAACGTATCTAAGCGCAAATAGAGGGGCAATCCCCAACTCAGAGGAGGTGGCTCAATGCGAGTTTGACTTAGAATTAAAGAATTTGCAAAGATTGATAACTCGCGCATTTGAAAGGATGAAGCCGGAATGGCAAATGCAAAAAATTCGGGCGCAGACGCTGGCGATGGTCGCATCTGTTCGTCGCTACTTTGAAGGTTGATGGAAATGTCTTTACAGCATTTTTTGCCACATGATTTTTGCCCACCGCATCCTTCTACTTCGGCCCAGATTTTAAATTCCACTAATCTGCCCTTGCAGAAATGCATGTTTACAACGGCTCCGCTATTGGAGACGAAGTAGAGCACGGCGAAGAGTATGGCAAGGATTTTTTTCACGAAAGTCAAAAGTAACGATTTTTTTGATGCACCCTATCACAAATCGCACGAAATCATTTGATTTGCAAGATTAAATGCAAATTCAGAAAACATACTCTCTTCAAGAGGCCCTGCAACGCATGAAAACTGCCTGCGATAAACGTGAGCGGACACATTGGGAAGTGCGCGAAAAGCTTATCAAATGGGCCCTTGGGACCAAAGATCGCGAAGATGTGATTGCCACCTTAATCTCCGACAATTACCTCAACGAAGAGCGTTATGCCATTGCTTTTGCCAATGACAAATCACGTTTTTTTAGTTGGGGACCAAAGAAAATTATGGTGATGCTGCGGTTAAAGGGCATTTCTGAAATCAACATTGCAAATGCCCTCAAGCAGCTAGATGGACAGTCGACTCAAGCCCTGATGAAGGAACTGTACGAAAAGCAAAAGCGGAAATGGCCAAAAATCCCTGAAAGACAAATGAAATTGAAGATGGCGAGGTTTCTCATAGGAAAGGGCTATGAATCCTCGGAAGTATGGTCTTTGCTGAATAATCCCGAATAATGCAGTTGATTGAATACATGAGATTTAATACCAATTTTAATGAATAAATGGCACATATTGCATTGCGCATTGGAAATCTGTTTTGGGTAATGCGCAGCAGGATGACGCGGAAAATCCTGTTGTGATTTATGTTAAGTTCAATGTAGTGAATCGAAATTGGACCATTGCATAAATCCAAACGGGAATAAGATTGTAATGGATGTTCGGTCTCTGGTTCGTTCAGCTAAAAACCAATGGTCGACGCTGAGAGGTGGACAAAGCCCATGATTCTGAGTCTCATTTTTACAAAATCAGTTTAGAGAGCCTATTCTAATTCGAGGCAAAACATGGAAGCAAGATTTCGTCTTTTAGTCTAAAGTTGTTACAGTGGACCAAAAAATCACAAAAGTTCTTGCTGTAAAATCGAATGTTTGTCTTGGTATGAACGTAAGTATTTATATGAATAGACGGCTCTCCCTCTCCTTTGGAGGAGGCAGGAGTGGGGCTGTCACACGATTTGGCGACGTTATCCAAATCTCGGCGATTCATGGAAAACGATATATTAGGAGCCATACAAAAAATCGAATTTCAGTGACTACCTTCGCGGCCGTAAAATTGAAGTAAACACACACATTCAGCATGGTAACAACCGATCAAATCATAGAGCTGAAAAAGCGCCTGGCTGCGCTTAGGGGGTATCTTTGACGTCGACAATAAGTTAATTCAGATCCGCGAGGACGAAAAGCATACGGAGGATCCCGGTTTTTGGGATGACCCTAAGAAAGCAGAACTGGTGATGAAGCAAATTCGCAACAAGAAGTTGTGGACAGAAGCTTTTGCCAAATGCGAAACCCAGATTGACGATCTCCAGGTTTTATACGATTTTTTTAAGGAGGGAGCTGCCACAGAAGAGGAGTTGGCCGAACAGTACAAAAAATCGGAGCACGAACTGGAAGAACTCGAATTCAAAAACATGCTCAGTGCCGAAGAAGATGTATTGAGCGCCGTAGTTCAAATTACCAGTGGAGCAGGAGGAACGGAAAGCTGCGATTGGGCCGGAATGCTGATGCGCATGTATCTCATGTGGGGCGAAAAAAATGGATACACCGTTCGCGAAATTGATCTTCAGCCGGGAGATGTGGCGGGTATCAAACAAGTTACCTTAGAGTTCGATGGCGAATTCGCTTTTGGAATGCTCAAAGGTGAAAATGGAGTACACCGCCTTGTCCGAATTTCTCCCTTCGATTCAAATGCCCGTCGACATACCTCATTTGTGTCCGTGTATGTGTATCCACTCGTAGACGATACCATCGAAATAGACATCAACCCATCTGATTGCACTTGGGATACTTTCCGCAGTGGAGGAGCAGGAGGACAGAACGTAAACAAGGTAGAAACGGGGGTAAGGTTGAGACACAAACCGACGGGCATCATCATCGACAATACCGAAACGAGGTCACAACTTCAAAATAAGGAGAAGGCTATACTGCTTTTAAAGTCGCGGTTGTTTGAGATGGAGCTTTCCAAAAGAAATGAGGCGCGCAACGCAATTGAAGCGGATAAGAAAAAAATTGAGTGGGGTTCGCAAATTCGAAACTATGTAATGCAGCCCTATAAACTGGTGAAGGACGTTCGTACCGGCTTTGAAACTTCTGATGTAGATGGAGTAATGAATGGAGAGATAGATGAGTTTTTGAAATCGTTTCTCATGATCAACGGAAGTGCAGCAACTACGAATTAATTGATATATCAATAAAATAAATCAAACGAAATGTATCGCATCGAAAAAGACACCATGGGTGATGTGCAGGTTCCGGCAGACAAATATTGGGGAGCGCAAACAGAAAGATCAAGAAACAATTTTAAGATTGGCCCATCAGGATCAATGCCAATGGAAATTGTGCATGCTTTTGCCATATTGAAAAAGGCGGCGGCCCATGCGAATTGTGATTTGGGTGTCTTGCCTGTGGAGAAGAGAGATGCTATATCAATCGTATGCGATGAAATATTGGCAGGCAAACTAGATGATCAGTTTCCACTGGTTATTTGGCAAACCGGTTCGGGCACTCAGAGCAATATGAATTTGAATGAAGTGATTGCCAACCGTGCACATGTGTTGGCTGGGGGCAAGTTGGGAGAAGGTGTGCCATTTTTGAACCCGAATGATGACGTGAATAAAAGTCAAAGCTCGAACGATACTTTTCCCACAGCTTTGAATATTGCCTGTTATAAAATGGTGGTATCAGTAGCGATGACGGGTGTGGAGCAATTGCGCAAAACACTTCGCCTGAAATCTTCGCTCTTTAGCAATGTTGTAAAAATTGGTCGCACACATTTGATGGATGCTACACCACTTACACTTGGACAAGAATTTTCGGGTTACGCATCCCAACTTGATCATGGAATTAAGTCGCTACAGAATACGTTATGGCACATGTCTGAATTGGCACTCGGGGGCACAGCGGTTGGAACCGGCATTAATACTCCCGCAGGTTATTCAGAACTGGTGGCCCAAAAGATTGCGGATTTTACTGGACTTCCATTTATTACTGCTCCGAATAAATTTGAGGCCATGGCTGCCCACGATGCCATTGTAGGCACACATGGAGCATTGAAGTTGCTAGCAGTATCGCTGAATAAAATTGCCAATGATATTCGCATGATGGCAAGTGGTCCACGTTCGGGTATTGGCGAAATATTGATTCCTGAAAACGAACCCGGCAGCAGCATTATGCCCGGAAAAGTGAATCCAACACAATGTGAAGCCCTTACCATGGTTTGTGCTCAAGTGATGGGAAATGATGTGGCCATTACAATTGGAGGAACACAAGGACATTATGAGTTGAATGTTTTCAAGCCCTTGCTTGCTGCCAATTTCTTGCAAAGCGCTCGCTTAATTGGCGATGCATGTGTATCGTTTGACGAACATTGTGTATCGGGGATCGAACCGAATCATGCGCGAATCAAAGAACTCGTTGATAAGTCATTGATGTTGGTTACAGCATTGAACACGAAGATCGGCTACTATCGCGCTGCGGAAATTGCAAAAGCGGCGCACAAAAACGGGACAACGTTGAAGGAAGAAGCCCTCCGTTTGGGATATGTTTCTGATGAACAGTACGACGAGTGGGTAGACCCGAAGAAGATGGTGGGAGGAATGTGAGGAATTACTAAATGTGGGAATGAGTGAATTAATGAATGAGGAGATTAGTGAATTAGTGAATG
>JAWXBG010000168.1:0-4362 GCA_034439875.1 Flavobacteriales bacterium | reverse complement strand
CCAAGCCATCTTTCATGTGCTTCTCATAGACTTTTTGCAGGTCTTCGTATTGCGGGGTATAGCCGCATTTCGACGCCACATTGACGAGCATCACGACTTTGCCCTCGTATTTTGCCAGATTGACCGGCTTGCCATCAATGTCTTTGAGGACGAATTTCAGGGCTTCGGGAGCCTTGATTTTGGACGGATAATCGGGGTTCTTTGGTGCGGCAGCCGGACCCATGGCTTTGGGATCGACCCCGGCAGCCTTTGCTTCGTACTCGTTGTCGAAATCGGCAAACGAGAGTTTGTGCGCTCCATAGAACATTCCCCGGAAGTTACGCACTCCTCCGCTATTGGAGGTGTGGCAATAGTTGCAGGCAACTTTTTCTTTGGCGGAGAAGGGAGGTTTGGCTTCTGCTGTGGTGCTGGTAAACAGTGTTGCGGCGGCAAACGCGCCGAGAGCAACAACACGGCTTAAAATGCGTGCAATACTCATATCGTATCGGTCTCCTTGGTGGAATAAAACCAGTGGTGCGTGCAAATTGGTGCAGGCACTTAGGGCAAAACAGGGCGGACTCTCTATAAGACGCTCAACTCTCTGCCGTGTGTCGCTCTTCTCGTGAAAATTCGAGAAAAACTCTCTCAAAGGCAGTTCGTCTTACTGTAGCACATCTTTTTGCATTGCAGAGGACGTTTCGACGCTCCTGCAAACATTTCCTGCTTATGGTAATGAAATTTTTCTGAGGCACACTTTGATGTGGTCTCTTTGGTGTACAATAGCATAGTAGCACATCTTGGAAGAATACCGTAGGGAAGTAAAAATGAACAATGAGATAAAAATAGCTCATAAAGGGTTTTATTTGTTGGAATACTTTTTTATTCTTTTGAGAAGTATTGAGAAGTACTCCGAACAAGATAAGGTTTTTGGTGAATTTAAAATTCTCAAAAAGCAAAATTTCTTGGGTGAGTCGAAATATAAACGAAAATTTGAGACAGATGAACCATCGAAGACACAGCAGGATCGTTACCACTACACTTTTAGAGAAGTTATAGAAGAGGCAAAAACTTATGACTTGATCGAGCAGGATGCCCTCAGCAATCTTAGATTGACCGTAAAAGGGCTGGATTTGCTTAAATTGATAGAAAATCAAGGCGTTGAGAGTTTCAACAACTATTTGTTTACTTGCATGGAGCAGAAGCATGGTACATTCAGGAGTATTATTGAACGCTTGTATGCGAAAAATCAGTACAAACCTGGGCTACTAATTTTCCCCAACTACTCCCCACGCCAATTAGACTTTGAGCGTTCTAACGTAAAAACGGTGGAAGATATAATTCGATATTCTCATGCGCTTACTGCTAAACTACAAGAAGATATTTCCTCAAATCTCGGTCTGGTCAAAGATATGTCTCCTCACAATAAGACTCTTATTAACAGACTTGTTGAAAATAAGTTGCTCCCGTCGAGTCCTTCCGAAGATTTTAATCCCATCAAATATAACGTGATTATAAAGCGTTTCAGAGATTTCTGGATGAATTATTTTTTGAAAGAAATCTATGGATTTGATATTCCGCTGACGACTTTCGACCGATGGATTTATCGAGGAAAACAAATAGGCATTATCTATGCAACCGAATTTTATCCCTACTTTAGCGGGAGAATAGTTTATCCTACATCTGTTGTAGTATCTAAATCCGCATCACAAGACTTTAACAAACTGTTCAATTATGAAGACGGTAAATCCCTGTACATACATAAGCCCAAGTGGAATGATGCCAACCAGGATAAATTTGTCAATGCTTTAGTCACAGCGTACTTTGACTTGAGGCGTACATATCGGAGTTATTTTATTAACTTACTCGCTATGCGAGAACTCGTATGTTACAGTATGAAAATTTCGGAACGCCTATTTGAAACCTTTTTGGATGAAGCATATAAATTAAACTTGGCGGACGAATTGAAGATTAAAATTTCTCTGGAAGTAGATAGGCTTCCTGAAGAGACAACTGCAATGTATTTAAAACAAGAACCGGTGATGGTAGATAAAAAGTATCGCAACATCATTGCTATTAATGTAACACCAGGAGACCGCTTCGATGAACAAGCTGCTTAGAAAACCTTTGCAATCTGCCCCCACCGAGATGATGGGCAAATTTGAGAAATTCAATCTGATAGAAAATCCTTTCCCATCGAGTCCTTACGTAAACCAAGACTCTACAGATCAGCGAATCAATGGAAAAGTTTATGAAATCGAAATTCGCAAAAAGGAACTGGAGCAAATCGAAAATGTTTTTCTTAAAAAATCTCAACTTAATCCAAATCACTTACGGCTTGGCTATATAATAGACGAGTCTTACATTGGGCGAGGTAATGGCAAATCTGCATTTCTTGTTAATTTGCAACAGTATATTAACGAGGATTATTGCCTCGATATATCAAATAACATAAACAAGTGTTTTGCTGTGTATGTCGTTCCAGAGGCTGGAGGAAGAACAAAAACATTTTTAAGCCTTGTCGATCTGATTTTTGAGGCTATACTCAAATCCAATGTCATAGAAAGTTGCTTAGCTATCTTACGTATTCAATCAATTAATCAACTGTATCCTAATCGTCAACTTTTTGAGAATATGAACGAAGAAGAGATGATCTCCAAATTGAGTGAGATAGAATGGTACAAGCAAAACCAAATTGATTACAATGACATCGCAAACGCAATACTGCTAAATCCGTTTCTTCAAGGCTTACCTGCTGATTTTCCTCTGTACCGCGAAAGAAATCGCCTTTTTCTCAATATGACTATGCAGAAGGATTTTGAGGGTTATTATACTCAAATGCCCGGACGTGGCAGAGAAAGATTAGATTTTGTCTTTTCGCATCTTGTCCAGTTTTTTCAATCTGCAGAATTTAATGGAGCATTTATTCTGCTTGATGACTTTGAGCGCATCCCTGAATTTCAAAGTGCAAGACAGAAGAGAGATTTTGCTCTCGAATTAAGATCATGCATCTTTGATGGGTTATATACGAGTGCAAAAACAGGCTTCTATAATTTGCTGATGGTACTTCATGCAGGAGTTCCTCGTTTAATTAGTGATGCTTGGGCTGAGGCAGGAATGGAAAATCGCGCTTCTTTCACTCCTCGGACAACCTCAAATCATCTCATCCCGTTTGGAAAACTGAGTAGAGAGCACACTACTCTTCTAGTTAAAAAGTATCTTTCGGAATACCGAATTGATACATCTAATCTACAAGGCACTGAGCCATTCTCAGAGGATGCATTGAGTCGAATAGGTGAATGGTCGGAATATAACGCTGCCAAAATACTCAAAATGGCTTATGACCTACTCGAAAAAGCTGCCTTGGCTGAAGGTGTTACAACGATTGACGAAGCTTTTGTATCGGAAGCGAAAGGCGTATTGGTTGGCGACCTGGAGAGAAGTATTCCTAAAATTGAGAATGTCGATTCCACCGATCTGCTCAAAAAGGCAAGTGAAGGGTAGAAATGTCACATTGTCTTACTAAACAGGAACTCAGGGAATTCATTGAAGTTAAATTCTCAGACAAAACTACAGAGCTTGAAGGTCTGACGGCTTGGATCGAATATGCAGAGAATTGGCAAGAAGAATTGTGTATATTCAACTACCTTTTGTGTTGTGTTTTAGAAAGCAAGGTGGCAGATGGCCAAGAGTGCCACAGTATTATTGAGAACGCCTATTATCTATGTGATACTATGTTTCTCACGATGCAAGAATTGGACTATTCATTTATAGACTTTATGCTAAAGCATTTGAGACAGGATAGTGTTACAAGCCTCGAAGAAGAACTCATCAGCCTACAAGAAAACTGGAGCCAGTTCATTTATGATAAAGCGAATCGTTATTGATACTAATTGTCTAATATTTTACTTTGTTCATGTTTTTGAGCGACCCCATAGATTTACAGCCTCAACACAGCAACTACTGGATCAAGCTTTTTCTGGCTCGCCTGATGTACTTTTGAGTATTCCCTCAATAGTGTTTGTAGAAATTTTTGACAAGTGGCTCCGTAATGCAGAGTTCTCAAGAAAATTCTATTATGAAGTTTACGAAAAAATTAAGCAGTGCGACAACATCGAAGTTCGCTCTATAGATGCTGAAATTATGGAGTGTCTTGTAACAATTCAAGGTTCGCTTGCTGGACACGACTTACACGACAAAATTGTATTGGCGTCGGCTATGGTATTAGAGTGTCCACTTGTGACGACTGATCAGAAAATCGCGAATTATGTTCGTGAGACAAATGCCATTCCCGAAATTCTTGATTAAGATTTTATCTTTTTTCCTTCTCTTTATGTATGAAACCCCCTCTTCCAGTTGCGTATGTCATAATGTTGTATCATCATT
>JAWXBG010000167.1:0-4072 GCA_034439875.1 Flavobacteriales bacterium | reverse complement strand
TCCTCTGGCGGGGTGGGCCCGCAAAATAAAATGTGTTCCGAGATTTTATCAGATGTTTGAACCTGTCATCCGGAAGACAGGAAGTGAAATGTCATTTCAACCTACATCTTTGTCTTACATTCCATTTTTCAATTTTCTTCATGAACCGACTTTTTCTTGAGTTCATTTTACTTACATTGAATGGGTTTGCGCAAAACCTTGTGCCAAATCCTTCATTTGAGGAGTACCAGTGTATGTCCTGGCCTTGGGAGCCTACCTGGTTTCAGGCAAGCGGAAGGTTTAATCCCAATTTTGCATCACCTGATCTCTAGTCGACAACCAATATCCCTGATTGTGGAATCAATTACATCTACAACCCGGACCTCATCAATGCCGGTGAGTGGCAGTGGCCCAATTCAGGTGCAAGATATGTGGGTATGTACCACATCTACGAGACGAGCTGTACCCGCGAATATATCGAGGCAAGGATGATTGAACCCCTCAATCCAGGGCAAACGTATTGTGTAGAGATGTACATATCGCTTGCCAATAGTTCAAAGTTTTGTACGGATTGCATAGGAGTTGCATTCAGTCAAGACTCCCTTGTGAATTTCGCTACTTCATGTGAACTGGGCCTAAACTTTGCGGTGATGAACGATAGTGGGATTATCTGCGATACGGTCCAATGGCAGTTGGTAAGTGGAGAGTACCAAGCACAAGGCGGAGAGCAATTCATCCTTGTTGGAAACATGAACACCAATGAAGATTGCCTTTTACAACCTACAGTGGGATCTAAGTCCACATGGAGCAATGCAGGTTATTACTTTATCGATGATGTATCAGTATATGCTTGCACAATTTCCATTTCAAGTGATGTGTCAAATTCATATAAGTTCGGTTCGCACATTTTAAACAATGCACACGGCACTGTTTCGTTTGGTCGAGGATTTAATACGTTGAATCCACTGAACAATTCTATCGCGAATTCCATGATGTTCTCAACTAGAAGTAATCTTCCTACCCTATTTATTAGCCCTTCACCCTCACTCAATAGCGCCGGCAATATTGGAGTTGGAAACATTACATCACCCACTCAAAAACTAGATGTAAATGGAACCGCAAGATTGCGCGTCATGCCCAATGAAACCGCAGATGTACTAATTGTTGGAAAAAGAGAATTGACTGATGGCGACTACTCTCTCAATTATCTTAGTTTCAACGGCGAATCTGATTCCTATCTAGCAGGCGACGGAACATGGCAACTGTTAGCAGTAGATCCCTTGTGCGAATGGGACGAAGGGGTAGACGATGAAGATCTTGTAATGGGATACTCTACTGCATGCAATGAAGGAAATGTAGGGATGGGACTAGATGATCCTCAAGCTAAACTCGAAGTATTCAAAGACAGATCGGGGCTCAATCAGCATGTCGTTGGTACACATATCGCCTTGATCGGCACAAATAATGGCGGCACGAATGAAAGCCGATGTTTGGAAATAGATGTGACCGGTGACAACCAAGAGGTGGATTATGATCACACCGGAATAAAAGCGGATGTTCTTTACTCTCGAAGAATTAGTGGGTTAGAAGTGAATACAACGGCTGGGGTACAAACAGGCGAAAATTACGGAATACAAGATAGAGCAACATTTAGATTCACTAAAAAGGAAGCGGAGAATACATCTTTTGATTTGAGTTCATTTGAGAGCTCATTAGATATACGATGAAAATAAAAATGGAGAAAGCGCCTGGCGTTGAAGCCTTTCTGTGATGCAATAGATTCCATCTGCAAATTCTGAATTTAATCCGGTAGGGAAATCCGTACTTCTGCGGTAATAGATGACAAATCTCAGAGACCATTTGGCCAAAAAATTGTACATTTATGATGTTATTCCCGATTTGAATCTGAAATTATTACTCGCATGAATAGGAAAATATCTTTCATTTTAATCCTCGCATCCGTTTTTAGCCTCCTTATACTTTCTTCCTGCGAACATCGCAAAGAAGGTAATGGTACATTGCAAGTAGCTTTTTCAGAACAGTTCAAAGGGGAGCCTTTCGTCTTGGGATCGGTATACCATGATGACATGGGAAATCGTCTTCGCGTAGATAACTTCATGAGTTATTTCAGTCTATTAAATGTTATATCTCCAGATGGCACCGAAACGCTGGTAAATGATTTTTCACTAGTCAATTTTGCAAATGGGGATGTTCATACCATCGAATTAGAAAGTGGAGATTACAAAGGGCTCGAATTCAATTTGGGCATACCAAAGGAATACAACAAAGATGTTGATCCGACTACCTATCCGAACGATCACCCACTCAGCGTTCAAGGATCACAAGGAATGTTTTGGCATTGGAATACCGGATACATTTTTACTAAATTAGAAGGGAAAGCAGATACCACAGGAGTAGAAGGAGCTGAACTACTGCATCCATTCGCCTTTCATGTAGGCGACGACCCTATGTTTCGTCAGCACGATGCGAGCAATTTTAACTTTACCATTGAGCCAGGCAGTACTCAGATTATTCATGTCATTATAGATATCGAAAAAATCATGAAAGGTGAAGATGATGAAATAGATCTTGCCACAGATTTCATCACACACACTTCAGGAAACACCGTATTGGCGAGTCGATTCATGAACAATTTCAACAAGGCTATTCGAGTAGAATGAGGCTAACCGCCGTCTTATGTGCCACCGTGGTATTCACTTTTTCGTGTAATGAAGGAACGAAAACTTCGAATGAAACTGTTCGATATAAAATACCACGGGGTTTTGAAGATCCCGCTATTCCTGCTGAAAATCTTCCCACTCCTGCCCGATTAGAATTAGGGCGACGACTTTTTTACGACAAACGTATGTCTCTGAATGATGATATATCATGTGGTTCGTGTCATGCGTTATCGAGTGCATTTACAGATGGGAAAAAAGTGAGTAATGGATCATCAGGCAAATCAGGCAGACGCAATTCACCAACCCTTGCGAATATGGCATGGTATCCCTATTTCATGGCCGAAGGAGGAGTTCCGACCTTAGAAATGCAATCACTGGCGCCTATTCACGACACGGTAGAAATGGGGATGAATGTTTTGGCACTTTCTGAAAAGCTCAAATCAGACAAACGGATGAATGCACTGAGCCAACGCGCATACAACCGCGATATTGATCCTTATGTCATAACACGAGCACTAGCCTGTTTCCAGCGGTCTTTCATCAGTGGTGATTCACGGTACGATCGTTATTTGATCGATTCGGAAAAATTTCCGCTCACAGAAGCAGAGGAGCGCGGCAGAAGGCTCTTTTTCTCCAACAATACCGCTTGTTCTGTTTGTCATAGTGGGTATTTGTTCACCGATTTCGGCTTTTACAACGTTGGATTGTATGATCATTATGAAGACAGTGGTAAAGAGCGTGAATCCTATTTGCCGGCAGATTCAGGCAAGTTCAAAACACCCACATTGCGCAACATTGAACTTACAGCGCCATATATGCATGATGGAAGTATGAACAATTTGGAGGATGTAATGCGACATTACAATGAAGGCGGAAAAGCCCATTCTTCGAAGGATTTAAGAGTACGGCCTCTCAATTTGAGTGAAGAACAAATAGTCGATTTGATCGCTTTTATGAAGACACTCACGGATTGGAATTTTGTACAGAATAAAGAATTACTACCTTTGGAATAAGTTGAAAAAAAACAGATCATATCGTCAAATCTATATTGCAGGGATTATCTCTCTATTAGTTGTGGCTTGCAGTCCGGATGAAAAGGAGGATACGCCTCTTGCAACTGCATTTCAAGCCACTCCATACAATCTCGTTATACCTCCGTTCTTTCCACCAATGGATATTCCCGCCAACAATCCTTTAACAGTAGAAGGCATTCAACTCGGGCGATTTTTATTTTGGGATAAAAAATTAAGCGGCAACAACACGATGTCTTGCGGTACTTGCCATTTGCCTGAGCATTCCTTTTCCGACAACAATCAATTTAGCACAGGCATAACTGGGGCTGTTGGAAATAGGCAAGGTATGGCTTTGGTTAATTTGGGATGGGCCTACAATTATTTTTGGGATGGAAGATC
>JAWXBG010000166.1:0-2866 GCA_034439875.1 Flavobacteriales bacterium | reverse complement strand
TGGACTATTACAGATACATAAACCCAAATCAAGCGATAGAAAAATTGCACCCTAATTTTGCCGATGAATGCAGCGATTCTATCGCTTAGATTTGAGAATGCCGCACGCATTCTACAAAAATTGCCCTAATGCGTAATGCGGGAAAAACGGTATTAGCTCTTCATAGCGAATCCCGATGCGGATTCTGGATTTAATACTAAAAACAAGAATCAAAAAAGTAGCAAACTGGCAATTTGTGGACAAGACACTTTATATACAGGCAATGGAACGCAGCCCTATTAATGATTCAGAATTAAGGACTTTACTTATTGCTCACATAACAGACGATCTAAACAATCAAGAAACCTTCTTTAAGGGTATAGAACAACCCTTTTACTATGAAGGATATGAAAAAGGAAGCGATGATGTTGAAGTTTGATATAACAACGTTAACCTCCTATTTTTTATTGGGATGGCGGGCTGCAACAAAGAATCCAACAGCAAATAACAGATTTTTAATAATATCAAAAATACTATGTAATGGCCAAATCTTGTCGCGAAATGCGGCATGCATAAAAGCATATAGAAATATATTCATAAAAAAGTAAAGAAAGATTCCCAGAAGGAACCAGAAATGGGGATGGTGGAAGAGTGGCAATTCTTTCTTTGTGAGCTCCAGTAGGGCATAAGCTGACATTAAAGCTAGGAACATTGCTTGAGTTACGTTAAATATCGATCGTTGCCAAAGCACATCATGACCGAAGATCAAAGGCATATAACATGCAAACCACAGACCAATAAATGAAATAGTTACAATAGTTCGATATCTTATAGTAATAGCCCTTGACGAAAGTTTCCACATGAACCAGATGTAGAAAAGCAACTGAAACAATCCAAAAGAAACGTAAAAATGGGCTCGGTACGGAGTAAGAAATAAAAAAAAATGCTTGACATCGAACAAAAAGGAGAATGAAAGGAACCAGGCAAGTAGAATAAGGATTCTGTTTAAGTTCTTGCGATGAATAATAGCCATGCATACTGGTATCCATACAGTAAGCATAGCCATGTTTAAAAATATGTCTTTCGTTGACATTATGGAAAGGTGTGTTGTAGATAATGTGACTGTTGGCCTCCGTGAACGTGAATGTTCTTACCAGTCGAATCAACGGGCACCAGTATCAACCTCATCTTATTAGCTGTGTTGTGAATGTCTAAACCATAATAGTATCTGACATAAGGAAATCGATAGTTCTCAAACTGGTTTAAGAATTCGGTCAGGGTGTTGCATGCGATGTCGTTTCGAAAAAAAGCAACTGAGTATTCGTTATATGGCTGCCCACCTTTGTATTTGTATGGAAACTTATATCGAAAGTATCGCGCTAAATTCTTGATGTCTGCGGTTTTCACTGTTCTGTCTGGAAGAATTGGAAAAGTAGTGTGGTTCAATAAATACTCATTCCAGTTTGCGGTGGACCCACCATAGGTGAAGTTATTCTGTGAAATGGAAACGCTATCCGAAACAGGAAAGTTCTGTATGTTGAATTCATCATGCGTTGAATGATGTTCAAAAGCAATAAAAAATTCGGGGAGTCCATTTTGCATTGAGTCATTCCAACACCACCATCCAGCGAAGCCATCAAAGACGTCCAAATTTTTGTGATGACGCTTGCCAATTAAGATATCAATACTTGTAGCTCCGCCGAAGCATACATTTTTCGCTGCATCTGCCAACTTGGGGTCTGAAATGAAAGCACTGGTGTATTTTAAAAGCGTATCAAATCCAATGCGGTGATAATTGCATGCTCCATTGAGCAGACCTTTATCCTTTGGCAATTCTTTATTCTCATCAACTTTGTAAGTCTGAGAATCGATAGAACTTGATGCCTGTGCTGGATCGGATTCCTTTGGCACAGGATTTTGTGCGCAGCTTACCCACAGGAGAGCTGTCGGAATAAATAAACTCAATTGATATTTCATTTTAGTTCGAAATTTTATTAACATTAAGTTCTGCTTCAAGTTCTTCTTTCTCAAGTTTAGCGAAAGGCCATGTGCTTGTGAATGGGAATATTTGTAATTTAGAACTCCCCAAACATACTGCAGAGAATCTCTTTAAACAGCACGGAATGAACACCTTCTTACGTAAATTCGCTAAGTTAATTCCCGGTTATCTATTTCCATATTCGAGATGAGTTCGGTATGGATGGTTGTATCTTCTAGTTCGTTTTCTTTCTACCCGTAAGGAGCTCAGAAACAGATGTATTGAATGTAAGACCAAGATACCATGTAACTCGGTTGACTTCCCTTGTAAGTGCATCTTCACCCAAATTTTCGAAAAAAGTTTCCTCGTCATAGCCTTTTTTCAATCGAGTTTCCGCACCCATTGCAACACCTCCGGTAACTATCAGTCTGCTGCGATGTCCGAATATTAAACTTACTCCCGCCGTTGGGGTTACTCTTTTACCAGAATCATATAATATCCCAAGGCTGAATGCCGGATTTACATTGTACGATAATCGGGAATAAAAATGTGCCGTAATTGCGGCACCATAACGAAAGGTTTCGCGATTCTGAAGCACGATTTTTTGACTTGTACTATCGATACCTGAACTCGAAAGCAATGAAAATGTATTGTCTTGTAGTCCTGAAAGTCCTATTCCACCGCTTAAATTGATGTTGAATTTATTTTTGGTCCAATATCTCAGATGTTGATTGCGGTTAATAAACCCGGAACCATATTTTAAACTGTCGATGGGTGAAATTCGAACAGTGAACTCATGTTCATCCCCTTTGGGGTAAACCACATCTGTGGAATGTGTAAATGAGCATCGCATCATTGCGTTAAACAGTTTTGTAATGGCTTGGATAGATTCAACATAAGCGGTGTTCG
>JAWXBG010000165.1:0-12132 GCA_034439875.1 Flavobacteriales bacterium | reverse complement strand
GGACAAAACATTGTCCAAGGTTTTAAATTTTGCAATTATTCTTCTTGGATGTGTTGTGGAATATTGTGAGCGTAAAACATAGTCGATGTTCGCAAAAGAAAGCGAAGAAACACAAATTTCTATCTTCCCATTTTCCGCCATCGAAAACAAGATTTCGGCGCTTCTATCAAATGGTTTCGTCTCGATAGCAAATCAATGCATACATCTGTGTCAACAAATACCTTAGTCATTTTATGTAGAGTACTTGTTCACTATGTATTTCTTATAGTCCTTTTTATAGTCAGTACTTCTATTTGCGCGAAAGACACCCAACAAACTTTTTACCAAAGGCGTAAACTCGTGATCGGAATTGGGGTCTGTGAGCAAACCCAGATATGCTTCTATAAGTTTTGAAAGACTCGTGTTCTTCTCTTTTGCGTATGACTTTGCTTGTTCGATTATATCCCCATCTAACTTTAAGGTCAATTTAGTGTCCACAGATCAATTTATTTGCACGTGCAAATTCACAAAATCTATTCGTAGTAATCAACTTAAAATGTGCCACTCGTTTTACTTCGTAGAGAGTCGCTTTAGACTCCCCTAAAACGTAATTTCAACAGAATAATATCCCTTTAGGCAACTTTAAAGATACAATTGTGGTCTCTAGAATTATTCCCCTTTTATCATAACTTCATCAGTCATGAAACAACTATTAACATTCACTTTACTAGTATTTCTTTCCTTGGACGGGTTCAGCCAGGGAAACTGTAATGCTTATTTCAATGCATACTACTATGCAGGGATATATAACTTTAATCCCAATGCACCCAATGGAAACTCATCCTTTTCGTGGGATTTTGGAGACGGCTCTACCAGCTCTGAGATGTATCCAGTATATGTTTTTTCTACTCCCGGAATATATATTGTCTGCCTTCATGTGACCAATGAAGACCTTAGTTGCGACGAAACCTACTGCACGGAAATTACTGTGTGCTCAGGTTTTAATCTCGGTGATATATCCGTTTTCGAAATGGACGAAAACACCTATTCATTCGAAAACACCAATTCAGAATACGATGTAGTCTGGTTTGCCAATCCGGGCTCATGGACTTCGACTGACAATCCTTTTCAAACTGATTTTTTAATGTCAGGAAACTACGAAGTTACCGCTATGGCTACAGGAGAGTCCTATCCTTATAACTGGGTAGATAATCAAGGCAATATTCAAACGTTAGTCTACTATTGCATGGATTCAGTCACTGTTAGTTTAGACATAACTCTATCCGAATTTGCTACCATATCCGGTTATGTTTTCTCCGATCTCAATGCAAATGCAGTTATGGACAGCGGTGAAGGAGCATCCGATGCAAACAGCTCTGTTTTGATAGAATCAAATGGAATGCTGCTCTTTCAGAACACTGATGCAAATGGTTATTTCGAAGCACAAGTTTCACCCGGAACCTATTTCGTTGCCTCAACGATAGGTATTTATTACTCGTACTATTACGGAATAAGTTTGCCAACAACTCTGGTAGAAACCGTATCCTACGGCGAAACGGAGGGATACGGAATCACTATGGACAATGGAGATGTTTTTGAAAATCTAAACTTCGGAGTGGTTTCTACACATTCTGTAATCAGCGGAATAGTCTTTGGAGATGAGAACGCTAACGGAGCGCAAGAAATTAACGAATATGGAATCCCTTTTCACGGCATATATGTGGATGGAAACTATGTCGGAAGCACCAATAGCAATGGTTCGTATTCGATCAGTGTTTTGTCCGATGATCACACCATTTCTATAAATTTTCCCGGTGAAATAACGGCACCCGAATCTGGTGTATTTGAAATAATAAATCCAAATCAGGGACAAGCGTTTTCTAATTTCGACTTTGGTGTATTAGCTTCGGGTGCAGACCTCGAAGTAAATATTTCGATGGTAAGTCCTCATGTCCCTGGTTCTGTAAGTTCGATATGGGTGGCGTCATACAACCATGGTGTTGTACAAAATGATGTTGTAACCACTATTCTTCTCGATCCTATGGTGGAGTTCCAGAGCGCCACAGTCAATGGTACATATGATGAATTGACACATTCCGTAACATGGACAAGCAATTTCAACGCTCTCTCCTTTCAATACTATGATGTTTTTGTTCTAGTTGATACTGGTGCCGAATTAGGCGAGCAAGTTGTATACACAGCCACCATCAATGGTAGTTTTGAAGATGGAAATTTGTCCAATAATACAAGTACTCACCAATCAAACGTGGTAGCATCGTATGATCCGAATATGAAACAAGTGAGCCCGGCGGGTGAGCATTTAGAAGGCTTTGTGCAGGCAAATGAAAACATGCAATACACGCTTCACTTCCAGAATACGGGATCTTACTATGCCATGAACGTAGTTATTACCGATGAACTTCCACAAGTACTTGATCCATCAACGATCCAAGTGATGTCTTCATCGCATCCCTGCACAGCAATCTATTTGGACGGGATATTGAGATTCACGTTTAGCAATATTATGCTGCCTTGGCAGGAAATGGATGAGGACGCTAGTCAGGGTTTTGTGACTTTTCGTATTCAACAAGATGAAGACCTCGCTCCTGGCACTGCGATCGAAAACGAGGTTAATATTTATTTTGACTTCAACGATCCTGTGTTGACAAATACCGCACTGAATACAATCGTTGACCCGGTGAATATTGCAGTAATTGAAAGTTCGAAAGACTTTGGTTTCACCATCTCTCCGGTTCCAACAAACGATCGATTGAATCTAACCTGGAACAAAGCATTAGAAGATGGCATGATTTATATCTCGGATATCTATGGCAAAAGAGTTATGTCGAGTCAAGCCACAGGCCGGTCCATCCAACTTGACGTGACTTCCCTCGCAGTGGGTATTTATACCCTGCGAGTGATGAGTCATGAGCAGGTGCTTGAAATTCAAAAGTTCGTGAAGAACTAAAAACTAGATCGATAAAATTCAAAAATCGGCTCTTAAAAAGGGAGCCGATTTTTCTATTCAAACCTATTTATGTCGACTAAATCCAGAATCCGCAATGGAAATCTATTGCAGCGCTAACTCCATGTGATATCAAGCACTTTCTCGATTTTTATTCTTGATGTATGAATATACACCATGAAATAATAACAATGCTACAAATAAAATAGTCCAAACTATTCTATAATTCATTGCGCATTGGAAGTATCTTGAGGGTAATGCGCTGCGGGAGACATAACACGAACAACGAATTCCGATATCTCCAACGCGTGATTCGGGTGTATATGTATCCCTATGTTTAATGGCGTTGGAGCATCTGTTACAGGCAAATGGAGTGAAACAAAATTGAACTCTTACAGATACCTAAACGGTATAATTTCTTATTTCCCGCAGCCGCTCACATCTTCAATATGTCCCTTTTTATAGAACATCTCGGCCACCTTCTCCCCCATTTTACTTTTGGCAATACCCAAAATTTCACCCGTTGAGGGTTGTACGACTATTCTTCCAATCATAACCGCAGATGATTGTATTGGTCCGATGCTGCCTTCAGCAATATTCTCCGGAATAAACAAAGCAAATCCATCTTCTGACTCTGGTGTGTAGGCTTCAAGGAATTCGCCGGAAGAATGAAATTCTACACTTCCTGGCCATGCAGACTTCACATCACTTGCTGTAGCATCTTTAAATGTGTCCGAGTTAAAATGAAGTGTAACACTCTTCTTTAATGAGCAATTCTTAGCCACTTCTCCTTCAATAAAGTCTTGTGTATCCAATTTCTTTGGTGCCTTCAAAGCCGCAATTACGTAATTGTTCAGAATATTCACGGTGATCTTAATATCTGCCTTCGTGTACCCGCCACTTTCGGAACTATACAAAATTGGAAATCCAATACACTCTACATTCTTCCCATAGCTTTCACTGCCCTGAATGATCATCATGGGCATTTCAACTCCAAGCCCTGCAGTGCCATCATATGTGTTACTTTTCCCAAAAGATCGGAGCATAATCAAACAATACTTAGCATTCTTGGCGTTGACCATTTTCTTTGCTTCTTCATGAGTAATGACCTTAACATCCTCCAGCTTATTGTGCTTCCAATTATCCTTAACGATCTGTAAAAAATGATTTCTAAAATTCTCGTCAGATTCTGTATGTGCATCAATTCGATCTTGAATTATGGTCTTCTTATCCGGTTTAGCTTTCTCCAATTTCTTTTTCAGGTTGCTTATCTCAGCTTGCGAATCAGAATATTCAACAACCAATATCGGGCGTCTCGCTAGGGCCTTTAACTCTTCAGGCTTGAGCCAATTCATTTGAGTAACTCCCCCCTGTGCAAACAATATAGACGAGATGCTTAGGCCAAGCATCAATATACAAAGTTTTTTCATGGTGATAAATAATTTAAAGCCAAATACAATTAGCTTATTTCAAAAACCAAATATTACCTACATGAATTAATCGAAATTCGCACTCTAGGGAACCTCTAGAGCTTCGGAGACCCATTTAAACCTGTATAATTTGAAGGACTCAACCACGCCAACAGCGGCCCCAGAAACGCCACAAAGGTTACGCCGGCTTGGGTTTCGAGCGTGTCTTCAGTAATGAAACTTAATGCCATTATAATAATATAACTCATAAATAATAAATCTCTATATCTCCTTTCGTGAAATATGAGAATCAATAACACTACTATAAAAATAATTACTCCCGGAATACCATATGCCACTCCGTATGTAAAATATTGATTGTGCGCTCTGAGCCTGTACTGCGGATCTAAGGCTGTATCCATCTTTTCGTATTGGGCCGCATAAGCCAATTTTAAGTCGCCCGTGCCAACTCCCTTTAGTGGATATTCCTTGATAATACACCATGCCGCTCTCCAAAATTCGAATCGTTGCAATACACTATTTCCGCTGGGGTCCCCACCATTTCTATAATTATCAAATTCAAAAAGAATCTTTCGAATTCTTCCTTTTATTCCCTGAAGATCCTCCGTATAAGCCGTCGCTATTCCCAACTCTATCTTTTCTATTTCTAAATCACTCAAGTCTCCCATGCCCACTGAATCTTTATTCAATCCTTTGGAGGTTAGGTAACGGATGAGCGTTCCACCTAACAATTGTCCCGATCTATCCAAACTATCAAAGTCTGTCTCACTTCTTTTGTTCCAGCTTCTACGCAGTTCATTCCAGGCTAAGTTGCGCCATACGTAATGCCCGTTTTCCAAAAGTGTGTTCTCCCATCGATGATCATATATCTCTCCTCCCGCTGAATGTGTCTGCCAAGCCATGCCGGCATCCTTGGGGTTAAAATAACGGGTGACCTCATTGTTCACGAAAAAAACAACCAAAGAAATAAAGACAAGCAATGATGATATCAACCCTCCTCGCACAAACATTCGTTTTGTGCGCCAAGCATGAAACAAAATCCAGTAGGCCGCCAATGCCAAAAGAATAGCAAAACCAGTGACGGATTGAAGTATCCAAAGAAAAAATATGAAATAGAAAATAAGGGGGATTACCCAGAATAGATTCCTTCGGTTTTCCTTCGCAAACCAAATAAGCAGTACGATACCAAACACAATTAGTAGACTAAAACGAATGTGTGAAATAAAATGTGAAATATCTCTGACATTCAGGTAGGGCGGTCCCCACCATTTGTAAAATCGGCCTGTACAACTCGTAATGGCAATTGAAAGTGAAATCAACAACACATACAAACACCATACAATGTGCCTGCGTTCGATGCGCTGATAACTGCTCAACACAAGGGGTATGAAGAACAATGGAACCTTTGTTCGTGCATCCCATTGGGCAAACTTGAAATCTTCTGACCACAGAAAACCAAGGATACATAAGCCGAACAAAGTCATATATGCTAGAGCCGTGGGATTTGAAAATGCTCTCCTGAGTCTAGCTAAAGGACTTATTCCTACTGTCCATTCGTACACCAAGTCTACTAACCAAGCTGAAGCCAACCAAAATCCTGCAATGCTCATCAAATTATTGTTGAGAGGCAAAGCGAAAAGCATCAACGCAATAGCGAAGACATGATTAATGTAAACGAATGCTTCAAATTTTTTCTTCAAACGATGTTATACCAATGTTACTTAATTAATGGTCCATATTGCATTGCGCATTGGAAGTCTGTATTGGGCAATGCGCTGATGGATCTTGCGTGTGTGAGGTGGTAAATGCGGTTGCGATCTCTGTTTAGTTCAATGTAGTGAAACGAAATTGGACTATTTCATAAATCCAAACGCCATTACTTGCCGGTTGACGGTGACTTGAGTATCACTGCATACTGTCTATCAAATACTTCTCTCGCCTTGAGCAAGGAGGGATCTTCTTTCAGACCATAACGAATTCTGCCATTCTGAAAATAGTAACGCGAGTAAATCTCATTTTCAATTATCGGGCGAATACTGGATTCGAAACGAGAAATATCAGTACGCTTATCAGGTTTAATTTTATTCTTCAGTACTTCAAATTCTTTTTCAGATCCTACAAAATAGTTCTCGGATTTTGCAGCTTGCTCCATTTCCCTAAACAAAACCTCGGTGTATGTCTCGTACTCAAAATCCTTATTTGCTGCGAATGCTGCAAACTGCGCAAAATCTACATCTGAAAGTTCAAATTTCGAAGAGTCAATTTGCTCATGTTTATTGCGGTATTCGGTGGCCCAATCGAAAATGACCCAATGACCTACCAAAGCTCCTAATATGTGTGAAGTATCTGAATTTAGCACTTCCACATCCGGACGAACTCCACGGCCATCAAATACCGTTCTACCATTTCTAGTTGTGAAAGCTTTCACCAATGAATCAGATACTGCGGTTACTTCTCCTGTAGCCGCTCTGTGCGCATAATCGAGACGCTGAATACACCTTCCGCTTGGTGTGTAATACTTAGCTACGGTCAATTTCAATTTCGTGTTGTAGGCTATGTCTTTCGTTTGCTGCACAAGACCTTTTCCAAATGACTCTTCACCCAATACAACAGCGCGATCAAGATCTTGCAAACTTCCACTTACAATTTCTGACGCTGAAGCCGACATGGGATCAATTAAAACGATCAAAGGAATCTCAGTGTCAAGAGGCTCATTCAATGCTGAGTATGTCTTATTCCACTCTGTAATTTTTCCTTTCGTACGAACAACTTCAGTGCCCTTTGGCACAAAAAAGTTCACAATGTTCACTGATTCGCGAAGTAGTCCTCCTCCGTTGCCTCGAAGGTCCAAAACCAATTGCTGCATTCCTCGCTTTTTCAAATCCATATATGCATTGCGAACATCACTACTCGCCCTAGCCGTAAACCCTGTCAACTTGATATATCCCATCTGTGCGTCCATCATATCGTAGTATGGCACATCGGGCATCTGCACTTCCTCTCGTTTCAGTTTAAAAATGATGGGATCAACTACACCAGTTCTAGTCACCGTAATTTCAACTTCTGTCCCCGCCTGACCGCTCATCTGATCTTCGAGCTCCGTGTGATTTTTCCCAATTACAGACTTTCCATTCACTTTAATAACCACATCTCCGGCCCGCATACCCGCCTTTTCCGCAGGATAACCTTTGTATGGTTCCACAATGGTGATGCGACCATCAATGGTGTTCACTAAGGTGCCGATTCCACCATACTCGCCAGTTGTCATATAGCGATAATCCTCAATTTTCGATTCAGGGTAATAAACAGTATACGGATCGAGCGACTTTAACATCGCATCAATACCGGTTTTCATCAGCGCTCCAGGCTTCGTTTCATCAACGTAATAAATATTTAACTCCTTGTACAAAGAATTAAATATCTCCATGTTCTTGGAAATCTCAAAAAATTCATCGCCAATTTTTGCAGATATCAGTACAAGTGGCACTGCAGCTATTAGAGCCCACTTGCGGAAATTTGCTGATCGAAATATTTTCATCGTCGTAGTTATACGGTTTTTCTCCTAGTTGTGTAAAAAGCGTTTTTCCGCTATTTCACTTACTCTTCTCTTCGGCCTTTTTCTCCTGAGCCAACACACTTGCGTAACGCATTAAAAGTTCTCTTATTTTGCTATTTACATAATCAAAATCAGGCAAGTTGCGACCTGTAAAGATAAACATGAGTGCTGCCTGCTTCCCATGCTCAGCTAGTACCGTATTATGAACATGTTTATGAAGTCTATAAGCCTCCCGCATGAGCCTCTTTATTCTATTCCGATCGTGGGCTCTTTTGAAATTTCTTTTGCTCGCAGTAAATAATACCTGCGATGGAACCTTTGCTGGAAGCGGGCTGCGCATGTGCAGAAAAATTATAGCCGGCGACTTAATAGGCACACCTTTTTCATAAAGCTCGCCAATCAACTTGCGCAAACACAACTTTTCCTCCTTCGGAAATGAGAAACTCCTAACCTTTTTATCAGTTTCTAATTCAGAAATCTGGGTCAATTTCAATTGGTTTATTTCGAAACAGCTATTTGGGCATATTCCTTATAATCCTTTATTACTTTAAGGGCTTTTCTGAAATCTTGATCCTGCTGTATCACGATCTGTTGACGGACATTATCCGTAAAAAGATTTCGTCCAATTTCTCCCTTCACGAACAACTGAAGATGTTCCCGGATCCTGGGTTTCATCAGTTCCGCAGTCTTAATTTTCTCCTTCTCTGCAGCGGCCAAAAGTGCCTTGTAGATCGCGTCGGTGACAGAAAATTTCAAAGTGAAGGCTTTTCCATCAGCATATTTTTCGAGACTTCTTCTATTCGCGTCTACATAATCGAAACAGAATTTCCTTAGTACACCTGAATATAGAACTTCACTCACTGCGCCAGAAAACAATGATGTATCAAGTGGTACGAAAACATCAGGAGTAATACCGCCGCCGCCGTAGACTATTCGTCCACCGGGTGTGCGATATTTTAAACTATCGTTGATCAATACACTGTCGGCACTTGTTAATTCGCCGCGTTCAAATCTTTCGGCAAAACTTTCTTCATACACAATACTATCGCCATAAGGTTTTTGAATACACCTTCCTGTTGGTGTGTAATATCTCGCAATGGTCAGTCGAAGAGCACTGTTGTCAGGTAAATCAAGCTCGTTTTGAACGAGACCTTTTCCAAAAGACCTTCTACCCACAGTAACACTTCTATCCCAATCTTGCAGCGCTCCTGCTACAATCTCACTGGCCGACGCCGAATTCTGATTGATCATCACCACAATTTCCATGTCACGGAATTTCCCCTTTCTACTTGATTTGTAAAGCTGTGTGCCCTTGTGAACACCCTTTGTGGACACAATCAATTTGCCTTCCGAGAGAAATTCTTCAACAATACCGGTTGCCTGATCTAGCAGTCCTCCGCCATTATTACGCAAATCGAGGATAAGCTTCTTCATCCCTTTTTCCTTCAATTCCAGTGCGCATTTCATAAATTCGGCATAGGTAGTAGATGCGAATCGATCCACTTCAATATACCCAACTTCTTCATCGACCATAAACCAACTTGTAACACTTTTGATCGGAATGTCTCCCCGTTCTATGGTGAAATTTCTTTCTTCTTCTTCTCCTCTTCCTAAAACAGAAATTTGCACTTTACTTCCACCAGGACCTTTGAGCAACTTGGTCACCTTTTCGGCATCCAGATCCTTGCCTGAAATTTCTTTCCCATCTACCTTCACTATGCGATCACCTTCTTTTATACCGGCTTCTATGGATGGCCCACCTTCAATAGGTTTTACAACAAAAAGTGAATCTCTCAAAATCACAAACTCAACTCCTATCCCTTCAAAAGAACCTTTTAGTTGCTCCGAGACCCTGGCGCTTTCCTCAGGACTGATATACGTGCTATGCGGATCCAGATTCTGGAGCACAGAAACTATTGCATCATCCACCAATCGGCGTTTCTCTATGCTATCGACATAATTGTTTTCAATGTAATCAATAATACTAACAAGCTTATTTGGATTCGACTCAGAGGTAGGTTGTTGCTGGACTGTGAAAATATTGTGATCACCCAAATTTGTCCCAATGAACATTCCTAAAATGAGAGTTCCTGCAAACAAAAGGGGTTGCAATGAACTCTGCGAAGCTTTTGCCTTAGCCGAAGAGGGTGTTTCCGGGTTCTCCAATTCTACCTTTCTATAATTGTCCAGATTTTCGTTATTCATGTCCGCACCTACGTTTTTTAATCATTCGAATCTACGTGTCTTTTTCCATTCTCTTCAAAGACTTTACGCTTTTAGCATCCTTTAACCCAGAATCCGCATTGGAAATCTATTGCAGCGCTGACCTCCTTTGATATCAAGCACTTTCTCGATTTTTATTCTTGATGTATGAATATACACCATCAAATAAAAATCTGGCGAGAGCACTTGCTATCTTTGTGGTTTAGCACTTCATAGCGAATCCCAAATCGGATTCTGGGTTCAACCGAGGAAGAATACCCGATCATCAAAACACAACTATCAAAATCGAAAAGTCACTGATATCCATCATTGTTCATTCCGTCTTCAAATATCTGAAATACAAACTGTTCGTACTCCAGCGCTTTCCAAAAACTCCAATCCTGTAGGGTCCTTGTACGCCATGATATAGACAACTCGCTGTATTCCCGCTTGTAATACAAGTTTGCAGCATTCTTTACATGGCGACAAAGTGATGTACAAAGTCGAGCCTTTGGCATTGTTGGCGCTCCTTGCCACTTTCAAAATCGCATTCGCTTCGGCGTGCAAAACATACCACAGTGTGTCGCCCATCTCATCTTCACAATGATTGGGAAAACCGCTTGGTGTGCCGTTATAGCCATCGCTAATAATCATGCCATCTCGCACCAATAAAGCTCCTACCTGCTTACGTTTGCAGTGCGATAGCTTGGACCATTCAAGTGCCATTTTCAAATAAGCCCTATCGTAACGTTCCTGCTTTGCATCGTTTGCTTTGGTTGGAATTCCATCAGTCATGCTGCAAATGTAAATCGGTTGAGGGAACCTCTTAGGGTATTTATTAGGTTTGAAAACAATTACACCAATACAGTTGTCTAGTTTCGCAAACTGTTTGTTGATCAGTTAGAACGAATAAATACTAAATGAAAATTTATACCAAAAAAGGTGACGATGGTACCACTCAATTACTTGGGGGAAAAAGGGTGCCTAAACATCATGTCAAAATTGAGGCCTATGGCACGGTCGACGAACTCAATAGCCATATTGGCCTGTTGCGCGATCAAAACATTGCTCAATCCGGACAAGAGTTTTTTATAACTATACAGGACCGCCTCTTTGTAATGGGAGGAATGCTTGCGTTGGATGATGGACACGCAGGATTTAGCATTCCAAACCTCGAGCCACTAGACATTGAGGTGCTCGAAAAAGAGATTGATTTGATGGAAACGACTTTGCCTGAAATGAAGAATTTCGTTTTACCGGGGGGGCATTCTTCGGTGTCCTTTTGTCACATTGCCCGATGCGTTTGTCGCCGGGCCGAGCGAAACATTACCCATCTTTCAGAAATCGAAAATGTTGATCCGCTCATTATACAATACCTCAATAGACTGAGTGATTTTCTATTTGTACTATCCAGAAAATGGGCTCAAGAACTCAACTCCACAGAAATCCCTTGGAAACCACGAGGCTAATCAACACGCATATCACTGATTATCATTTACTTGAGGACTTCGAAGAAAGCGCCAAATTCACATTTGCAAAATCGTTGAAAAGGATTAATTTCGCACGTCTTTAAAAGAAACACCTAATTGCATTGCCACTATGTATTGGACACTAGAATTGGCCTCATATCTGGAAGACGCACCTTGGCCTGCGACTAAGGATGAATTGATCGACTTCGCTATGAGAGCGGGGGCACCACTTGAGGTGGTGGAGAATCTTCAACAAATTGAAGATGATGAAGAAATCTTTGATAGTATCGAAGATATTTGGCCTGACTATCCTACGAAAGAAGACTTTTTCTTCAACGAAGACGAATATTAAAATTTGATCTCATAAAAAACGTCCCGAAGATTTTCGGGACGTTTTTCGTTATTTCCTTCTAGGTTTAACCCAGAATCCGAATTGGAAATCTATTGCAGCGCTAACCCCCTTTGATATCAAGCACTTTCTCTATTTTTATTCTTGATGTATGAATATACACCATCAAATAATCCCGCATT
>JAWXBG010000164.1:0-10978 GCA_034439875.1 Flavobacteriales bacterium | reverse complement strand
ATCCTAGTTTCACTCTAAATGGCAATGTAACAAGTGCATTGGGAGGAATCTGGTCAGGTGGAAATGGAACCTTTACTCCAAATAACACAAGTCTCAACGCCATTTACCAACCCACTGCTTTAGAAGTAGCAAATGGAACTGTTGTTCTTACCCTTAGTTCAACTGGAAACGATAATTGTATTGCTGTTTCGGATAATGTAATACTCAGCATGACGAATGGAATTATATCCAATGCAGGAGTAAATCAAGAGGTTTGTATCAGTGCATCTCAAACTCAATTGCAGGGAATCATTTCTAATGGATCAGCCACTGGAGCATGGGTTACTTTGGGTTCAGGAACATTTTCTCCGAATGCAAGTGCCCTCAATGCAATTTACGAGTTTAGTCTGGCCGATCTGGCATCAGAGAATATAACACTCGTGCTCAGCTCTACCAACAATGGAACTTGTCCGGTTGCTAGAGACACAATAAACATTTCCTTTGGACAAAGTGCATTTGCATACGCCGGAAACGACCAAAACATTTGTGCCACAGATACACAGATTCAACTCAATGGACTTGTCACAGGAGGTGCAAGTACTGGCATTTGGCAATCGAATGGGAACGGATCTTTCACACCAGATTTTACAAATCTGAGTGCAAGTTATACCCTCAGTTCATCCGATATTTCAAATGGAGAAGTATACCTCATCCTTACTTCAACTGACAATGGTACTTGCCTCTCTGGCGTTGACACTTTAGTTTATACCATTAATGCACCCTCAGTTGTGAATGTGGGAGGCGACTTATTTACATGTGCAAATGAACTCTCCATTCCCATTGCAGGATCTGTTGGAGGCGCATCAACTACAGGAGTGTGGTCGAGTCTTGGATCAGGTACTTTTTCACCCGACAATACATCCTTACTTACCTCCTATTTGGCGAGCCCCAGCGATTCACTTTTGGGAAGCTTGAGTATCGTTCTAAGTTCCACTGAAACCGGATCCTGCCCTATTGATAAAGACACTTTGGTGATAAGCATCCATCAGCCTCCTACTGCTTTTGCGGGCATCAATCAAAATATTTGTTCTTCAACTGAAGAGATTACACTCTATGGAAATATTGGCGGCGGTGCTACTTCGAGCTATTGGATAGTTGCCGGAAGTGGAGGATTCTCTACATCACCCGACTCATTGATAGTAACATATAATATTAACGAAACAAACATCAGCGAAGGAACTGTGAATTTCATACTTACTGCTGAAGCAGATGCAGGATGTCCGAGTGCATCTGATACTGTAGTATACACCATTACACCAGCCACTATCGTGAATGCCGGGAACAACTTCACTATTTGCAGCACCAACCTAACAGTTCCGCTGGCGGGCATTATCACTGGCACGACTACAGAAGGATTGTGGTCTGCAATGGGTAACGGAATTTTCTTACCTGACAATTCTAATTTGAGCTCAACATATATTCCAAGTATTAATGATTCGATTGTAGGAAGTGTGAATCTCATATTGACTTCTATTGATTCAGAAATTTGTCCAAACACAAGCGATACATTGGAAGTATTAATCATCGATCCTTCTATTGCAAATGCCGGATCCGATCAAACTATATGCAGCACGGAGGGCGCAGTAGATCTCGCAGGTTTAGTTTCTGGAGGAAGTAACGCCGGACTATGGAGCAGTTCAGGATCCGGGATTTTCACTCCCGACAACAGCACACTAAGTGGAACGTACATTCCTTCGCAATCCGACATTGTGAATGGCAGTGTAACTATTTCACTTCTATCGCAAGGTGATCCCAGCTGTTTGGCGTCGATCGATCAGATGCAGATCAATTTGATTCAACCACCACTAGTGAATGCTGGACCGGACAAAGTAGTCTGCGGTGAATTTACAGAAGTCAATCTCAGTGGACTCATTTCAGGTGCCACCACAACCGGAATTTGGATAAGCAATGGATCAGGTGATTTCGTATTCGCTATAGACTCGCTAAACAATGTATATGACATGAGCACTGCGGATGTCAATCAAGGCATTGTAACACTTCTATTAAGTTCTACTAACAACACCGTTTGTGCAGCAGTAACAGATACCCTTCTTATCACAGTAGAAGCCCTACCGGTGGCATCATTCAGCTCAACATCAGGTGAAGATCTTGGGGTGCAATTTTACGATGAATCAACAGGCTCAGCTACTTGGAATTGGAACTTTGGTGAGGGTGGAACATCTACGATGCAAAATCCGATGATCGTATTTCCAGAGGAAGGTAGTTACTCAGTAACCCTTGTCATTACTAGTCAAGGAGGTTGCATTGACAGCACCACCACAATGATTCAAGCAATTGAAATAATTGGCACCCCTGTGGCCATTCCTTCAGGATTCTCGCCAAATGGAGATGGAAGCAATGAGGTGTTGCATGTGTTGGGCGGCCCATTTAAAGAAATTGATTTTAGAATCTACAACGGGTGGGGCAACGAGATCTTCTATACCACCGATGTAAATGGTGGTTGGGACGGTACCTATAAAGGGAAGGATCAACCCGGTGGAGTTTATGTGTATACAGCCACTGGTATAACATTAAAAGATCGCTTTGTGCGATTGTCAGGAAACGTAACACTCATTCGATAATTCAAACAGGAGGAAACCAGTATGAACACCATGATGACCAAATCAATCCTCAAAGTACTTCTTATTGCAAGCACTACAGTAGCATCTAGCACTTGTATGTTGGCACAAGACTTTCACCTCTCACAATTTGATATGTTGCCACTGTACTTCAATCCGGCTCAAACAGGAATGTACTTTGGTGAAGAGAATATGAACTACCGCTTTTCCGGAAATTACCGATCACAGTGGCAAAAATTGCAAGGAAAACCGTATTCCGCTGTAGGTGTTGGATACGATATGCCTTTGAAACGCTTTGGTGTCGGGCTACTCATGATGGACCACATAGCGGGAGTTTCAAACTTTGAGACCTATCAATTCCTATTGAGTGGAGCATATAGAGTAACAAGTGATGAAAGTAAAAATCATTTTCTCACGGCGGGACTTCAGCTCGGGTTTTTCCAGAAAAGATTTTCATACGGAGATTTGCTATTCGAAAATCAATATACAACTTCCGACGGTCTCGATGCGAACTTGCCAAATGGAGAAAATTTACCTGATATGAGTATTGTTCGTTTCGATGCCAATGTCGGAATCTATTATAAGTATATTGACTCACGACAGCGTTTTGCACCGTCAGTAGGATTCTCGATATACCACGTCAATACGCCGGATGAGTCATTCACGGGAAACAGAAGCAATTTACCCATGAGATTTAACGGAATCTTTGACTGCCCAATAAAACTAAACGATAAAGTTGAATTAATTCCAAATTTACTCTTGATGTATCAACAAAAAGCAGTAGAACTGAATGCCGGAGTATTGGCAGGATATAGTATCTCACAATCTGAATACAGCTTATTGGGAGGATTTGGAATACGTCGTCAAGATGCTGTAGTCATACACTTAGGAATGAAACAAGGCAACAATACCTTCCGCGTAAGTTATGATGTGGTAACAAGTGCGCTCAAAAATGCCGGAGGTGGTCGTGGAGGCTTCGAAATGGCGGTGATTTATTCGGGCTGGCACAAAAAGAAATCAAAACCAGTGGAGGTAATGGAAGAAGAAGTAGAGGAAAAAGAAGAACCGACTGAGGAGTAATTTAGATTTCTGCAAAATTCGTTCAGATGGTTTCTTTGAAATCACCAATTCTTGATATGTCAATATAAAACCATATCACATAGCTGATGAACTATGGCTGCGTCTTCGCATTGTTCAACTTTAAAACACTCAGCTCCCAAATAGCCAGTGCCACTATCACCGCAATTTCAATTAAAAAGTACACAAGACCAAGAGTTGTCAGACGAGGTAAATAGAAAATCACCAATCCCAAAGTAAAGGCGCAGTATAAAAGATTAGCAATGCTCAACGCTTGAAGATAAGCTTGCCACTTCCTTTTGAGAATGAAAAAGCAAGAAATGGAGTAAATGCAGAAAACCAAAGCAATCAATAAAAGCAGAATTAGCGAAGGCTGAGGCATACCCACGAAATCATTGAAAGACTTCAAAATTGCAAATAAAAAGACCGCAGTGACAAAGGCACCTATTCCATCTATAAGGAAAAGTCTTTGGGGATGCAATATCAATCTGCTAATTATTTTTTGCCAGATTTTGGTCATCTTTTAAAACAATTAAAATTCGAGGAAACCTCTAAAACTTTCCTTTCTCAAATGCTCAAAATACGACATCAAAGGTCATCAATTTTAAAACCAGAATCCGCATTGGGATTCGCTATGAATTGGTAGAAACCCCAAAGATAGCAAGTGCTCTCGCCAGATTTTTATTTGATGATGTATATTCATACATCAAGAATAAAAATCGAGAAAGTGCTTGATATCAGAAGGGGTTAGCGCTGCAAAAGATTTCCAATGCGGATTCTGGGTTAAATTAATTCGGGTTCCTTGCCCATTTGGTAGTCGCCATGCGGCTTCTTTCAACATCATACCAGCCTTCACTTCTCTATTTAAGCAATGATCTAGAGGTATGCCACTGCATGCATATAAAATAGTTTGGGCTATTTTATATGCAGACATTGGTTCATGGTTCTACTTTGACTAATTCGCAGCCGTTCGCGCAGTTCCCGGAACTACTTCTACCCACTTTCCTGCTGTGTGCGAATAAATCGTATTGTCGTACATGGCTTCGCAATTGACTGATGGCAAATAAAACTTACCGAGGTAACTGGCATTTAACTTTATTGCAAATCGTCGATTACTCATTTTGGGCAAGTCGAAATATGTCAACACACGATCGTCACGAAAGTCTTGATATTCGGGTCGATCAGATTTGAGTGCTGCAGCCACCACATCCATTCTGCTATTGATAATCTCCCATCCACTCGGGAAGACCTGCGTAAGCGCCATATCATCGTAACGATCGTGCGCTCCAGGATGTGATATCGTCACCCATACCAAGAAGTCTGTGCCTTGTTCCAGTTTGGATACATCAATCGGGTTGTTCCTAATATCCGTATAATCTACAGACATATATAAGTTCTCGCTATCAGCTATCTCCTGACCGGCCACCGGTTGTCCGGTGGTGACAACGCGAACAAAAACAATACTAGAGCCTACATTTTCAACCTTTATTTTATTGCCCTTCAATTGGGAGGTGCTTAGCTCACGTTGTATAATAGGTTTGTTACCCGATAGAACATTGCTTGTTTTGCCATTGAATGTGTACTTCACCTTCATCTCTTTGCCTGTTTCCTTTCCTGCAAACTTACTAATGGCCAAAAGACTATATGCTGTGGTTTGTGTACTATACCATCCGGCAGAAGAAAGTTTGGTACTTAGAGCTTTCACCATGGGCGCCGCCTTCACACGATCTCCTATAAGTGAGAGCACTTCTACTACTACGGCCTCATCGCGCACATAACTTCCATAGGTTCCCCAATAGTAACCATGGTCATTCCACCCCGTGGGCAAATTGGCAACCATTGTTTTCGCCACATCTACCTGACCTGCCAAGGCATAAGCACCTGCCAATCGCCATGCTGCGGCGTTGTCCTTGTCGCTCAATTCGCGCAGTCTGTTCATGGCTCCTATATCTGGTAGACCCGCCAATGCCAATGTGTAAAGACGGTACGCCTGGTTATGAGTAGAACTTCTCCAATAGCCATTCTCCGAACCAAATACCGGAGCTTGCCAATTTTGAGCAGCCGTTTTTTGGAAATTAACCCACGACGATATAAATCCATCAGGTATTTGGTATCCCTTGGTCTTCGCTTCGAGTAAAAAATGTCCAACGTAAGAGGATACGTATTCATCTATCTGAGCCATTCCCGGCCAATAAGTTATACCTCCATTTCCGGATTGTTGCGCAAACAATCTCCTAATGGCAGCATTCACATTTGCGGTCATTACATTTTTGTCTTCTTCGCTAATGTCCATCACATCCTGCACAAACAATTGCGGGAATGCCGCACTTACAATTTGCTCTGCACATCCATGAGGATACTGCATGAGGTACTTTAACCTTCGACCAAAGTCTACAGCGGGTATGCTGCTTATCTCTACATAGGCCTCATTCGTTCCTTTCATACCGGCCATATCGAAATCTATTTCAACCGACGAGCCGGACTCGGCAACGCCATCTTTGACTCTGGTCTGATATGGATTTGGATTTCGAACATCTAATTCAATGTCGTAGGTACTCGAGAATTCTCCGCTCGATACTTTAACATTCACTTTTGCAATACCCAAATCCTCGGCCACCTTCAGATTGAAATTCACAACCTGATCTCCTATGTTCTTAAAGCTAATTACTTTGCTTGTGAGATCAGGAGTAAGAAACTGGTTCGTGTTTATTTCCACCTTTACATCTTTGATCTTCTTATCCATGACAAAAACAGTCACCGGTAATTTCACATCTTCGCCAGGCCCCACTACACGGGGCAAGGATGCGAGTACCATCAGCGGTTTCTTCACAGGAACCGACTTTTCAGCGCTTCCGTAGGCTCTGTCCTTTCCTGCGACAACCATTACACGCACCGAACCAACATAGTTAGGCATAGTCATGTGATGCACATCCGATTGTCCCGGCTCTAAATAAAATGGACCGAGATACATTACTACAGGTTTAAATCTATTGGCCCTGTTCTTGTCTTTTTTATCTATGTAATCGCTACCCCCAATACTTAACAACTGATCTATTTTACTTCCAAAAGCTCCAATTACTTGATCGTACATATCGAAAGTATTCACTCCAAGCGTTTGTCTTGAATAAAAATGATTCCATGGATCAGGCGTTTTAAAACGTGTGAGATCCAAAAGACCTTCGTCAACAACAGCAAGGGTGTAGCTCATTCCCTTTCCTTTTTTCTCTGTCACTTTGATGTCAAACTTCTTTTCAGGTTCTAGTTCATTTACCATCGTAATGACTGGCTCTAGATGTGAATTCGGATTCTCCACAAAAAGCGGTACAACGCCATAAAGCCTGATGGGCAAGTCGTTTGCGGTTTGGGCATGAGGTTGTATAAGTGTAATGCTCACGTAAGCATTCGGAGCCATTGTTTCTTTGGTAGTGAAACTAAAACGAGTATTATCCTTTTCAGCATTTACCCAATAGCTTTCGAGGATACCATTTGCATTTTCAATTGAAACCAATGCACGTCCAATACCGCTACTCGGGAATGATACCTCGCATTTTTCGCCTACAGAATATTTTTCCTTATTGGTATTAAACATGAGCATAGTGGCTCCATCAGGATTCTCTCTCCCTGCCCTTCCGGCCCATCCAGGCCAGTCCACATATACTACTTCGCCTGTAGCATGACCACTTTGCGGATCGAATACACGGATAAGATACCTACCCCAATTTGGATATTTGATTTTGAATTTAAACGAACCTTGACCCGACCCATCCGTATCGATAGTTCCCTTGTCCAAAGCGACTTCATATTGAGAACCTGTGAATCTTGAAAGGTCATCGCTGTTCTGTTCCCACCACCATCTCCATTCTACTTTGTAAACAGCCCATTCAAGTCCTTTCCGAGAAGTTCCCTTGCCTTGCGAATCCACAGAAACTAAAGAAACTTTGTGGGTGGTGTCTGTAAGCAACATGCCTCTTTCCTTATCGCCTTCCGGCATTTTCATTCCTACAAAATGGGAATACGGAGCATAAGGAATGCTAAATCGATCTACGCTGAAATCGCCACCCTCTTCAAATACTTTGATGCTGAAGTTGGCATTCACCATTCCCGGAGCAACATCGGCCAGAGAAACATTTTCGAGTTGCACATTTGCTTTCCCATCACCATCCAATTCGCCTTCGAAAATAACTTGTTCTTCTGGATCAAATTTTCTGTATGGATCGTCGAAATTGAAGTCTTTGTATCGCTCAAAAGAAGTAACCATAGGCATGAACGTAGAACTCACATTTGCTTTGAGAAACTTTGCCGGAGCACCATGGAGCCACTTTACTTCGAGCACACCATTCAGATTTTCATCTAAAGAAGTTATGCGATCTTTTCCAAAATTCAGAGCTAGTTTTAATCTGTTCGGTTTAATATTCTCCACTTTCAACGACTTGCTAAATGTGGCTCCACCTACACGCACATTGGCGCTGTAATTGCCCGTTTCGGCATCTGGATGAGTGGTGCAAACAAAAGAATAGAGGCCGGATACTCCTTCAGTCTTCACCATTTTTTGAACCGTTTGACCTCTTGGATTGATGAGTTCAAAAGAAACAGGATGACCTGCGGGCAATGCCTTCTTTTCATCTTCCAGCATAAACGAAAGGAAAAGTGTATCACCCGGACGCCAAACACCTCTTTCGCCATATATTATCCCTTTCAAACCTTTGGAACTCGCGGCACCCGAAACATCAAAGCGGCTTACTGAAAGGGCTTTTCCACCATCAAGTTTCAAGTATCCTCGTTCATCTCCACGAGAGGCAATTACCAAAAATGGTTGTGATTTTTCTTTACCATCGTAAATACAAGTACCATCTGAAGCCGTTTTCATTCTGCTTATCGACTGCTGCTGGTAGTTGATAATCTCGACATCCACACCTTCAAGAGGCAGTGTAGTTCTCAAATCAGAAATAGCGATGTACACTCTTCCATCACTGCCCTTTTTTGCAATGATTCCCAAATCAGAAGAGAGAAGGTTCTGGGCTACCTGTCTTTCGGAATTGAAATATGACGGACTGCAAGGGTTGTCGCGTTCGCGCCAATCGTAATAGTCATATCCATCGTAATAATAATCGTCGTAATAATCCCAATAGCTGAATTCGTCATCACTGAAATCATCGTCTGCATCAATATCTTCTTCGATATTACTAATTCCCGCAGTTTCATCACCTGGACAATTATACAGACTATGAATTTTCCGATAACTCAGTTCTATTCGATAAATAGCCCCTTTGTCGGCCTTCATAATGCTATTCAGATCGAGGAAAAAAGTATTCCATTCTGCTAGATTTTTATTTCCTTCAGGATTGAGTTGGACCGTAGTTTTCTTTACTGTTCTACCAACTCTTTTCATTTCTCTGTTTCCATCAAGTTCATTCACTTGAAGGAATTGCGGAATATTGTTTTCAAAGAGCTGAATTACACGAACGTCTACAGCTCTCAGATTCACAGTTTCGAAAGGCATTACAAGACCATCGGTGCTCGGAAGAATAACTTTTTTACTATCGCTTAGTCGCACAGCAGGACGAGCATCTTCGAACACCAGATCAAATTCCTGAATAGCTTGAATTTTCTTTCCGTCTATGCTTTTTATTCCTTCAAAAACTTTAAGTAGTCTATTGCCACTTAAACGATTTGGCGGGTATACCAATACTTCGTTTCCATCGATGGTATATTTGATTTTTTCCCATTTTGAAAGTTGAGAAAGGGTAATTAATCCATCCAGCTTTTGTTGAGTATCAAGAGGGTCCGAAAATACCAATCGCACATATTGTTCGGGCTGCTGCACCACTTGGGCCATTACCACAGTAAACTCATTGATCGAAGGAATCCGTTGAGAAATGCTTCGTTTGAATTCGGCTTGAATAGGACCTCCATCCACTGTTATTTCAACCATTCCAGCTTTCTCTTCTCTGATTACTTGATCTATTGCAAAATGAAAAACATTGGGAACAGAAGTTTCAAATATTTCTATCGGGAGTCCAGCTCCATTCTGGGTAGCATTGATGGTTTTTGTAAGTTCATTTTGATCACATACATCCATCACCTTTAATTCACCGAGTATCTTGCATTTGTCTCTTTCATGAGCCCCATAAGGTCGAATAGAGCTCACTTCCACTGCCATTTGCTGACTCAGCACAGCGAAGTCGAACTTAAACTCACTCAATTCTTCGGTCATTGGAGTCACTTTGGCCAAATCGAAAGTGGCTTTGTACAATTTACCTCTTTTCAACCACTGATCGGGTCGAAATTCAATGGTCCGGTTATCAATCCAATAAATCTTTCCTTCTACTGCCGGACTAAAGTCAAAAAGATCATTTTCAAGTGCGCTATTTAATTGTACAGCACTGCTTAATACTTCTGTAAGACAAATTCGAATGTTTCCTGCTGCGCTAATAGTTCCTCCGGTAAAAGCAGCAATATATTTTGCAAATGCTGGATCAATTTTCATTCGGCTACCCCGTCTGCAACCAGATTCGGAAGTGACCAATAAAGCGAAAAGCAGGACGAAGAACACACGAGAGTAGTTCAGAAATGATTTCATGGTTAAGAAAGTTTGCAGGTGTGAATGTAGATCAATCAACGTAGAATAATCACGAATATTTCTAGGTTCTCCAAATTTTTAATCAACCGACCAAAGTTTCCGTATTTTAATGATTTACAGTTACTTACATACTGCACGGTTGACTATTGAAACTATTCCCAACAAATTACGTATGCACTAACTTCTAACAAACCTAACTATGCAAAATTCAACAATGACCCTTGAGCAACACGAGGAGATCTCGGCAGTGATGAACAATCTCACAACTATTCGTCATCGCATTTCAAGAATGAAATCGATGTTCCCTGAATATTGTGCCCACCTCGAAGAGCAGTATCACACAACCATTCAAACGGCAAAAGGACTGAATATGCTTCCACCTTGGATGTAGAAATACCGGGTAGCCACTAAAAAACGCTTTCACGATTTGACCCTAGTTGAATTTGAAGAAAATTCGAATAAATTCAAGTTTTCTCCAAGAACCAAAATAATATTCATTGAGTATTCTCAATACAATGTAATATTGAATTTTTCTTTTTGGATCAGCAAAAAAATCTCGGACGACCTTGTCTTCTCTGCGTGCATTCCCTTTGCGTTCTTTGCGCGAAAAACAGGAGACTATCTTTCACGCAAAGTCTGATATGAATTCAGAGGCAGTATCTGAGGTTCCTATCCATTTTATCTTTTTCACGCAAAGCCCGCT
>JAWXBG010000163.1:0-61842 GCA_034439875.1 Flavobacteriales bacterium | reverse complement strand
GGGATTCGCTATGAAGTGCTAATACCGTTTATCCCGCATTACGCATTAGGGCAATTTTTGTAGAATGCGTGCGGGATTCTCAAATCTAAGCGATAGAATCGCTGCATTCATCGGCAAAATTAGGGTCCAATTTTTCTAACGCTTGATTTGGGTTTATGTATCTGTAATAGTCCAATTCCGTTTCACTCCATTGGCCTATAACAGCTACTATGAAGGCATTTACCATTTCGTGCATGCAAAATTCTGCAGCGCATTGCCCAAAAAAAACTTCCAATGCGCAATGCAGCATGGACTATTTAATAAGCAGAATTGGTATAATTTGATGGTGTATATTCATACATCAAGAATAAAAATCGAGAAAGTGCTTGATATCAAAGGGGGTTAGCGCTGCAATAGATTTCCAATGCGGATGCTGGGTTGAAGGAACGGAGATGCCATTATTCAAAAAAAAAGCCCCCCTACTTGCGAGGAGGGCTTGTCCAAACCAATTAAACAAATTAGCTCGGAGTATCTGCAATAGTAGGCTCTGGAGCAAATGGTCTCTTGCCTAAAATTTCTTCTAAGTCGTCTTTAAAAATCACTTCTTTATCAAGAAGTTTTTTGGCTAATGCGTCGAGCTTAGTACGGTTCTGAGTGAGAATGTCTTTGGCTTTGTCATATGCTTTTTCAATGATCTTACTTACTTCTTCATCGATCACCTTGGCAGTGTCCTCACTATAAGGTTTTACAAATGAATTTTCTCCCTGACTGTCGTAATAACTTCTATTACCGATCTTTTTATTGAGGCCATAAACAGTAACCATGGCATAAGCCTGCTTTGTTACCTTTTCGAGATCACTGAGCGCACCTGTAGATATTTTACCTAAGACTACTTCTTCTGCGGCACGTCCACCTAAGGCTGCACACATTTCTTCAAAGATTTGTTCGGTGGTTGTAATTTGCCTTTCCTCAGGAAGGTACCAAGCAGTGCCCAATGATCGTCCACGGGGAACTATCGTTACTTTCACCAAGGGGGAAGTATGCTCAAGTAGCCAACTAACAATGGCGTGACCGCTCTCGTGGTATGCTATTGTGTTTTTTTCTGATGGTGTGATGATTTTGTTTTTCTTCTCAAGACCGCCAATAACGCGATCTACTGCATCAAGAAAGTCATCTTTAGTAACTGTAGGTCTTTCTTTACGGGCAGCTATCAGCGCAGCTTCGTTGCATATGTTGGCTATGTCGGCACCACTGAATCCTGGTGTTTGTTTTGCCAAAAAATCTACATCTACTGAATCATCAATTTTCACAGTTTTCAAATGAACTTTGAAAATTTGCTTGCGCTCAATCACATCCGGCATGTCCACATATATCTGCCTATCGAAACGCCCTGCACGCAGCAATGCCTTATCCAGAATATCGGCTCTGTTTGTGGCTGCAAGAATGATGATACCCGAGTTTGTTGCAAAGCCATCCATTTCCGTCAACAACTGATTGAGGGTGTTTTCTCTTTCATCATTCGAACCGAAATTGATGTTTTTACTTCTAGCTCTACCAATAGCGTCAATCTCGTCGATGAATATAATGGCGGGTGCTTTTTCTTTTGCCTGACGGAAAAGATCTCGAACCCTGCTGGCTCCAACACCAACAAACATCTCTACAAAGTCGCTACCAGAAAGAGAGAAAAATGGAACTTGAGCTTCTCCTGCAACTGCTTTTGCAAGCAAAGTTTTTCCTGTACCCGGAGGGCCCACAAGTAAAGCTCCTTTCGGGATTTTTGCGCCTAAATCTGTATATTTCTTGGGGTTTTTAAGGAATTCTACAATTTCTTCGATTTCCTGTTTTGCACCCTCCAGTCCAGCCACATCATCAAATGTGATGGGTGCATTTTTCCCTTTTTCAAAAAGTTGGGCCCTGGATTTTCCAATGTTGAAAATTTGACCACCAGGACCACCGCCGCCGCCCATGCGTCGCATCACGAGAGCCCAAAGTCCAATCATAATTCCCAAAATGATTATCCATGTCAGAATGCTCTGACCCCAAGTATTAATCGGTTTGTAATATGCATTGAATCCCTTTTCTGAGGCAACTCTTTCGATATCCTTGATGAATTCATCTCCCGGAGGAATGTTGAACCAAAACTGACTGGAAGGGCCAAAACCTCTCACAGACGTTTGATCCTGCATTTTACTTTTTAAAGAATCTCTTCCGACTTCATTTATATACAGTTTCGCTGTAACGCCATTGTATTCAACTTTTTCAATGTATCCCTTTTCAGCGTATTCAATGAAATCAGAATCATCAATCATGATACCATCACTACCACTGCTGAAAATCATCATGCCAATAAGCACCATCGCAATGAGGGCGTATATCCAATAGAAATTCAAAGATTTTTTTGGTTCCGGTTGATTCGGTTTGGGCTTGGGTTGTTCAGCCATATGTGTCTTTTAGATCGTGTTTATTTAGTTGTTTCAGCCTTGTCAGGCGAGTACTTCCACATCAATGTATTTGGCGTCGGCCCAAAGCTCTTCAAGTGCATAATATTCTCTTGCTTCCTTTTCAAAAACATGCACTACCACGTTTATGAAATCGAGAAGTATCCATTGTGAGTTATTTAAACCTTCAATATGCCAAGGCTGTTCATTTAGGTCCTTAATTGTTTGTCGCTCTACTGATTTACAGATAGCTTGGGCCTGCGTTCGTGAATTGCCATGGCAAATGATGAAATAATCGGAGGAAGCGTTGGGAATGGATCTCAAATCCAAGACCACAATGTCTAGTCCTTTAACTTCTAGTATTCCTTCTACAATAGAATTGATCAATTGTTCTATGGGGTCTTTCTTCTTTTTTGCTGTCATTATATGTTCGGGCTCGTGCAAAAGTATTATTTCTAATCTCTAAACCCGTCTAAATTCGTCATGTCTATATTCAGCCCCCGAAACAAGTTTTATGTTATTTAGGAATAAGGCCATACTTCGACTCGATGCCGTGGACTCCACGAACAACTATGCTGCCAATCTTCTTAAACTGACAGCACTACCTGAGGGTACTGTCATAACGGCACAATATCAGGTCCAAGGCAGAGGCCAACGCGGAAATGTCTGGGAAAGCGTCAGTGGTCTTAATGCCTTGTTTTCTGTAATTCTCTACCCCCGATTTTTAAAGGCCGAGAATCACTTTGCCTTGAGTCAAATTATTTCTTTGGCACTCAGAGAGGTGCTGGAGGAAATGATCCAACAAGAGGTATATATTAAATGGCCAAATGATATTATCTGTAAGGACAAGAAAATTGCTGGAATCCTTCTAGAAACCGCATGGAATGGTGGTATAGCCCAAAACACAATCGCAGGAATAGGAGTAAACGTGAACCAAGGATCTTTCCTGTGTCCGAACGCAGCTTCTATAAAAATGCTTACCGGAAAGGAGAGGGACATCGATGATGTAATCAACTTTACGGTCAATGCAATTGAAGCTCTATACCAAAAAATATATTCTGGTTTCTTTGGAGATTTGAAGGAAAACTATAGAAAATCGTTGTATCGGCTCGATGAAAGTTGCCAATTCGCGCTGCCTGATGGTACTCGTTTTGTTGGAAAAATGAAAGGTGTGGATGAAGATGGCAGGCTCGTCATAGTAGATGAGACAAATTCCGAAGGAGTTTTTGGACTGAAAGAAGTTTCTTTTATTTGGTAGACTATTCTTGCTCTCCACTGATCATTAGAGCATATTGAACGAGGTTTGCCCCCATTCTAAATGCCTTCTGACGGGTTTCGTCTGAATCTTTGTGCACCTCAAAATCTTCCCATCCATCTCCTAGATCACATTCGAAATCGTAAAAACAAACTACCCTGTTCTCCCAAATGACGGCAAGTCCTTGAGGTGCTTTGTTTTCGTGTTCATGAATCTTTGGCAATCCATTGGGAAAATCATATTTCTGATGATAAATAGGGTGGCCAAATGGCAACTGTACAAAGTCCAATTCGGGAAAAACTTTCTTCATTTCTTTTCGAATGAATTTGTCCAAACCAAAGTTGTCAGAAATATGAAGAAATCCACCGGCAAGAAGGTAGGATCGCAAATTAGACGCATCGTCGGGACTGAACACCACATTACCATGACCGGTCATGTGCATAAAGGGATATGCAAAAAGATCGGGACTACCAACCTCGACGTATGGAACCTCTGAGTCGATATTCATATTGAGGTTTTTATTGCAGAAATCTACTAAGTTGGGCACTGATGTGGGATTCGAGTAGTAGTCCCCGCCTCCTTTGTATTTCAACACCCCGAACTGAAACGAAGGGGTTCCTTGAGAAAATCCTTCTCCCAAAAAAGTGAGTACGGCTATAAAAGTGACTATCAATCTCATTTTACAAAAGTACCTGATTTCAAAGAGATGTTTAACGTCCGCGTTTTTCATATTCACAAAAAATGTAATCTGCTATATCAACTAGTACCAATGTTACTTGATAAATGTTCCATCCTGTATTGCGCATTAGAAGTCTGCTTTGTGCAATGCGCTTTAGGATATTGGATGCATGAAATGGCAAAAGCCGTTGTGATTTATGTTTAGTTCAATGTGCTGGAACGAAATTGGACCATTACATAGATCCAAACGGTATTATTTCGTTGCCCTTTTATTACAAATCGGAACAAATGGTGTTTTGCCGTGTTCTCTGTCTTAGCTTTGACAATCAAATACTTTTCATGAAGCGAATTATACGAACATCCGAGGCCCCTTTACCAATTGGACCATATAGTCAGGCGGTTCAATCTAACGGACTTTTGTTTGTTAGTGGTCAAATAGCTATAGATCCCGAAACTCAGACCTATACTCCTGGATCGGCAGCAGAGGAAGCAAAGCAAGTGATGAAAAATTTGCATACCATTTTAGCAGCAGCAGATCTCTCATTTGAGCACGTTTTGAAAACAACAATTTTCTTGATTGATATGGCAGATTTTGCGGCGGTGAATGCTGTTTATTCAGCGCACTTTCCATCCGATTTTCCAGCTCGCGAAACGGTCCAGGTTGCGGGACTGCCAGCAAATGCGCGCGTGGAAATTAGTGTTGTAGCAGGTGATAAATAATAACGCTTCGATATGTTTTTGAAAAAAATCCTTTATTACCTCAATCCGCTAAACTTATTTAAAAAAGATGCGGGCGGATTAAATTTGAGGTTTATGCATGGAATCAATAAGATTTCAATTTACTTATTTCTCATCTGTGTAGTTGTCTTGGTCGTACGATACGTTTCGCGCTAATTATTCCAATTCTGGATTAAATAGTCCATGCTGCATTGAGCATTGGAAGTTTTTTGGGTAATGCGCTGCAGCATCTTGCATGCATGAAAAATGCCGTGAGAGTAGCTGTCATGGACCAATGAAGTGAAACGGAATTGGACTACCACAAATGCATAAACGGTATCAGTTCCCTAAGCTGCGTCTACTGCTCGATAAATTTCCACGGTAAACCAAAGTTAGTTCTAAGGCACCTCCCGGGCCATTCATTTTACTTAACGGTGAAAGTGTTATATCGTATGAAAGCGTGAGGCTTGCCATTCGCTGATATTCGAAGCCGATCATCGGAATTACGGCATCTTTGAAACGGTAAAATGCCCCTGCAAAAATGTTGGAGGATGTTCTGAAATTTGTATATCGAGAATTTCCTCCAAGGGTATACTGTATTCGCAGCCCCCCAGAAGTCTCCATGGCCCCAGATTGCCTCACGGCTATTCCATCAAAAGTGTAAGCCAACCTATCTTGACGGTAGGTGTAAGAGAACATGAAATTATGCTTCATTTGAAGCGGACTTTTCGATTCCTCCAAAAGCGATTGATTTTGTCGAAAGTGATGAGAGGCAAGTCCAAAATTCCACTCAGAATCTCGGTTCTTATGATTCCAATAAAGTCCTAATGCAAAGTCGAAATAGGAAATTGAATTCGAAGTTAAATTTTCCTTGTCATCTAAGGTTGGATCGTATCCTGCACCATTGTACTGTGCATCCCACTTTAGATTATCGTAGTTGATACTTCTCTGAACAAATGAAGCTCCCATTCCCGCTGAAAAAAAATCTTTAGAAGAAACGGGAACATGATAAGCCACATTGCCTCGAGCCTCAAATCGATTTAGTTTGGAGCTGCCCGCTTCTTCCTGCATTATATACAGTCCTGCGCCTAATCTATTGAAATGTCTACTGTCAGGTAAAAAACCTGCTTCAGCATGAAAGGATTGATTTCGAAATGCATTTTGAAGCCAACCCCACTGCTTTCTATAATTAGCAGTAAACCGAAAATCAGATTCCATCATTGCCGTGGCTGATGGATTTTGATATGCTTTATGTTGGAAGAATTGACTGAAATGACGATCTTGACAGAACACAGATGACGACAAAAATGAAGTGATTAAAATGAGCAGGAGGGCTGCAACGATATGTTTTTTGAAAGTCTTCATCCCCTATCTCACAAGTGTTATTTCACCAGTCAATTCTGCAATGCTGCCATCATTTAAAATCGCAACAAGGGTATAGGCATAAACTCCTTCGGGTGCATCTTGGCCTCGATGATAACCGTCCCAACCTCGTTCGATATTATCGGTCTGAAAAACATTCTCACCCCAGAAATTATACACTTGAAATTCCATTGAAATGATACCCTGGCTGCGAACAAAGAGCATGTCGTTGTTTCCATCGGCATTGGGAGAAAAAATATCAGGAATAAATATTGGGGTATCTGCCAAAATGCAAATTTGTGTGTACGCAGTATCCGTGCAGTTTCCCTCATTGAAGATCACAAGGCTTACGTCATAGTATCCCGATTCACTGTAGGAGGAATTCACATTTTCCCCGAAGACATATTCTTGTGTAGTGCCATTTCCGAAATCCCAAGTTCCACTGGTTCCGTAACTGCTAAAATCGATAAAGGCAATGTTTTCTGCTTGATTAAATGGAATACAATTCAAATTGGGGTTCACACTGAAGGATGCTTGCACTGGGGTAAAAGCGGGTATAAGAATTAAAGTGTCGTTGTAGCAACCATTCAAACTTTCAGAAGCAACAACGGAATGTGCTGTGCCAGCCGGAGCTAAAATGTTGGGTCCAGTAATCTCTCCGTTGTCCCATATATACGTAAATGGACCTGACCCCAAAGCTTCTACTTCTATAAAACCTTCTCCGCCAAAACAAACAGTATCGCTCGTGATGGCAGAAATTTGAATGGGTTCCAATACAATGATATCCAAAGAAAAACTGGATGTATTTGAACAATTGTCATACACGGAAACTGTCAACTCCAAAGACCCTGAGGGAATTTCATTGAGGTAAGTTCCGTTAGCATTTAAAGGTATCCATGTATATAGAAATGTACTGTCAGGTGATCCTCCAGTTGAACTTGCATTGCCAATAAGAGACTGACCCGAGCATAGAATCGTATCTTCTAATAGCACAATAATGTTCAATGGTTCCAATACATCAAATCCTATGCTATCTGTGGAAGAACAAAGGGCACCGATAACTGAAAAGGTAACGTAAAAACTGCCAGCCCCAAGTTCCGAACTTATAAATGTATTTTGATTGAGATCGCCTCCAAATACACCGGATGCAGGATCAACAGTAAAATTGATCGGTGCCTCGCTATAGCAATATTGATTTTGCAAACCGGTGATAGTCGCTTCTTGAAATCCCTCTACGTGAACTATTGTCGAATCTTCGCAAGCGGGAAGGACTATCCAGTATACAGTGAAGTCGCCAGGCCCAGATAAAGTAGCATCAAAGAGTCCTGATAGAGGATTGGATATGCCTGCACCAACCCATACACCCAGGTTCTCAATGGAACTTTCGATTTCAAATAGATCATTTGTTTCGCATGTAAAATATTCACTTTCGATAATGTTTGGACTATACACATTCACAAGGATCGAGTCGATGCAGTTGTTCTTTTCGTAATATATGACATGGTTCCCTGATCCGGCTAGTGATGGATCGAAGTACCAGTTTGAATCAACATCTGTAGTTATGCCCGGACCGAGCCAAACTCCATTCTGACCGGGCCCATTGCCAACGGTCTCTTCATTCAGCAAAAATGAATCATAATCTATACAAAAACTTATCGTTGATATATCAATGAATGTTGCGACTATGGCTATGTACATAATATCCGTGCAACCATTAGGAGCATCGTATTGGATACTTGTAGAAGAATTATTAGCGAATAATCCCGGATCGAATAGTCCGCTCGAAGTGTCAATTATTCCATCACCCGACCAAATACCACCAGGTGGAGTCGGATTTCCGTTGTACCAAACAAGCGGTTCTTCATCCGGGCATGCAGAATGGTAATTTCCGCCGATTTCAATTTCCTTGACGAAAATATTGAAATCCTGCGAGCAACCGTATATGCTATACTGCAGCAAGATGTCACCTGAAGGGGCTTCTCCGGGTGAAAATATTCCGTTGGCAGCATCCACTATTCCTGGGCCACTCCAAACGCCGCCTATCGGAGAGAAATCTATTTGAAAGTCTTCCTCAGAAGAACACACACTGTCGAGGGCAAAGGTGCTTTCAATATTGTCGACATTCACGATCAGTACATCAATACAAGATCCCAAGGAATAAACAACTGGAAAACTGCCGTTCACATTCGGACTGAAAATACCCTCGACTGTTGTGAAGGGTCCGAACCAAGCACCCCCCGCGGGAAATCCAATAAGTTGAAAGGGCAGAGAACCCGGGCAAGCTGCAATTGTGCCCCCTGCATTGATAGGTATCACATTTATTTCGACGGAGTCGATGCATGAACCGGACTGAATGTATATCATATTGAGACCTGCAAATGCAAGTGTTGGATCAAATGTTCCAGCTATATCGTTGGTAATGCCATTTCCACTCCACAGTCCTGGATTATTTGCTTGCAATACTAGGATGCCACCTGTGAGGCACCAATCCTGCGGAGGTGTAATTATCTCAAGGTCTACTACTTCAATTGTGATACTCACTGTGGACTGCAGCCCTGTTTCTAGTTCTGTAATGGTCACATTGTAGGTCGTAGTCATCAGCGGGCTCACCTCATGCGGACCTGCATTGGAAGGCAATCCATTGTCCCAGTTAAATGTGTAGATTAAACATCCAAATGTTTCCACCCAAATGTTTGTATTGCCTCCGATACAAATGCTCGTTTCATCGGCAAGTACTTCGGCGTTTATGGGACAATTGTCATATACAAATTCGTGGGAAATGATAAATTCGTGGATACTGTCGCATGCATCGGGAATCCCAATTTCCATTGTGATGATGTAGTTGCAGTTGTATTCGAAAGGGGCAGATAAAAGAAGATCTACACTACTACTAATCCCGTTGTTGCATATTGGAAGCACATCTTCGATTATAATTCCTGAATTACTTGATATATCAATAGATGCCAGCTCCAACCATTCGCAATCCAATGGGGTTGAAAAGAAAAGGGGTAAGACATTTCCCCCACAAATGGGCAAAGGATCTGTGCCAATTGTTGGGGGTATTGGCGGTGGTACAGTGGAATTCCATTCTACGGAAAAGCCGCAATAGGAGGCACTTTGATCAGAAATCAATTGAAATGTAATGGATCCACTTGCTGCGATTAGCGGCGGAGGAAGGTTTGTTCCCGTGTATGATCCTAACAAAGGAGAAGCAATGTTAGGACCATCAAAAATGTTCAGGAAATCAAAATTATTCTCTAAACAGAATGCATCGAAAAAGAGAATATCGATTATGCCAGGAGAGTTTATTGTGAATATTATGTTTTCATTTATTCCATAGATACCATCTTCTCCGCCACTATCATATAGAATTCCATCACATTCGTTTACCGTTGCAGGGAACATATTGTATTCAACCACTTGACCAGAGGCTTTGGAAAAACCAAGTGCCAGCAATATCAAAAGAATTACCTTCTGCGAAAGACCTATAGGTCTAAGAGTTTTGATTTTCTGAAATTTAGTTGGCATGGTTTACACATTCAACGGGCACTCAAAAGCTCCCAACTAGTCTCTTATCAAATAAAGATCACGGAACTTCTGTAATAAGAACAGACGGCGTAGTGATTTGGTTGCTCCAGTTTCCGGCCCGATCCATCAATTGAATGGTAAATGTTGTGCTTTCACTGGCACCATTACCCAACATGAAGAGTGAGTTAAGTTGAACGGTATATTCTCCCTTTATATGTAAAGCCTGCAAATCAGGAGTCATTGGAGGAATGTGGTACCAATCAAACTCATCAAGCCGCGCATCTTTTACCCTTAAAGAATAGGTATCATTGTCGGAATATCCAATATCACCTTGGTTATCCTCGAATGTGAATGTGACATTGAGGCTTGCCGAAAACTCCTCCACCTCTGTTGCAGAGATCGACTTAAAGGCGATGACAGGTGCAATCGGAACATCATCCTCATTTTTCTTGCATGAAGCAAGGGAAAGCAAGGCGAATAAGATAAGTGAATATATTCTCATGAACTGACTTTGAGGGAAAACAAGAGATAGTAGAAATAATTCGAACTAGCATTTGGAATTTCGGTGATCTGACTCTGAACGCCATCATCAACATAACAGCGCAAGTAGTAGGTCGTTCCAATTGGTATTGCCGATAGGTCCAATGTAGCTTTGTAGTGAAAGTTATTGGGAGAGTTTCCAAAGTCGAGCGCAAGAACAGGTCCTGATATAGAACAAGGCACGTCTATAGCAGCACTAAAATCATTTAGACTGGTGGATGCTTTAATACTTACCGATTCAAATCCTGTGGCTAGGGCGTTGTCATCAAATGGAAGTATCCAAATATCAATTTGCGAGCTTTCAACAAGTATCGATGTAATAGATTCGTCGGCTTCTCGAGGATAAGGAGTTGTAGTGTTGTTGTTTGGAAAGGCTACTAAACCATAAACCATTGGAGGCATATTCGCTGTGCCGGAAGGGGCCGGATTGCCGAACATGTCGGGTGCCCCATTTAGAATCCATTGTTCTATTTGTTCGATGAAATACGCGCTATTTGAGGGCCAATCAGAGTCTGGATCGAAATCAAGTGGCATCTGTCCTTGTGTATTTTCTACTTCTTTCGTAAGTCTTTCATGAAGCCATGATGAAGCTGTATCGCCCGGAATTACTCTGAGGCTAAAACTATTTTCAGGGTTATTATTCACCACCGGATGGTTCACTAAACTATTATATGCAGAGGCTATTGTTCTGAACTCTGGCTCAAAGGTTCCGTCATGACAGCCCACATTTGCACATGTTGGTTTAAATATTTTTCCGTGTATCCAACCAAAACTTCCAACCGGTAAATCGTCTAGATCAGGGTTCTCATTTTCTACAACGGCAGTGGTATTCGCATAAGGATTGGGCGGCAATTCGTCCTTCTTACAAGTAAGCATTAATAGTGAGATGCTCAAGAAGAATAATACCTGTATACCAATCGTTTTTCTTCTCATAACTTTTATTGTTGTAATGGTCCTACCCACGATTGTGTTCCACCTGCGAGGTTTCCTGAGGTGAGCAAAATGCCAGGATCAACACCTAAAATTTCGGCAGCGGTGAGCATTGCATCACTCACCATTCCAAACGCACTGTTCTCCGAGCCAATCACGTTGTTTGGGTTTATGTTGGGTCCTGCAACCACAGAGAAAATGCGATGTGAATTCGCATCGCTATGATCATAAGCACGCCATCCATTTACATCGAGTATCGAATTTGGTTCGTCGTTTCTTCCGCATTCTGGAATGGCAATCAAAGTTGTATTTCCTGCCATATCGGGAATCTGATTTTGTATGAAATCCCACAAATGGCCCACGGCATGATCAGCTCTGTGCAAGGCTTTTACATAGCCAGTGAAATCGCTGTGACAAGTGTCTACTCCTGTTAGGTTCAAGCACATGAACGCAGGTTTGAACCATTGCAAAACTTCACAAGCATAACCCACTGTATATAGATCTCCATTGTCGGCAACTGGCGGTAGCGCAATCGTTCCATTCGATGTTTTTTCGTACATCAAATCCATGAATTCTTTAATGCTTTGCTTTTCTTCTTCAGTATTGCCGAGTGCCTGAAGTGCACCTCCATATTGTTCAAAAGTGTTATCTAAAAATGCTTTGAGCTGGTACATCGGTGCCAATTCATTGTCTGGATGATACACTTTTCCATTACCTAAATATTCTGCACACTCAGGATGAAATGTTACCGTTGGAGCAAAAAAATTAGCGCCATACGATACACCATAATCGGGGTGATTGCTGTGATTGAGAAGGGGTATAGAGCCACCAATTCCATTACCTACAAACCAAACATCAGAGGCGCTATAACCACCATGACGTCTCAGGTATTCAAAAATGGTTGGCTTTTGTGGTCGTTGACGCAATCCTTGGGAATCAACATAAGCGCCTTGAAGTATAGAGTTGAGCCCACCGTAGTGTCCTGCACTTAATGCTTGTACTTCCGGTAATATGGCTCCTTGCGATTGAAGTGTCTGTCCTAAAATTTGATTAATGGGATTGATTCCACCTTCTCCTGTCCCATACACGATCTTTTGCTCGGGTGGAGTTCCTGTCAACATATTGTACATGATGTTGCCCGGATAAGGTTCGCCTACTTGAGCATCGTCGAGGTATCTCATTCCCATAGATTCTTGATGCCTCACACCTCCGGCAAACATTACGAGAATGACGTGGTTGGCAGAGCGGTTTCCACTTTTGGCAAACAATCTTCCACTTGGAAGTATGTACGGTGATGCCAATGCTCCTGCACCTGTAAGAGCTGTTGTTTTGAGAAAGGATCTTCTTTGCATGGTCGTTGGCAGTGGTCTAATAGTAAAGATATTCGTTGGAAAGTGCGAACGAGAAATAGACAAGTTCAGGGGTCATGTATGGATTGCTCTGAATGAAATTTCTTACCCAGGTTTTTTCTGCTTCACTAGGTATGCGCACAAAAAAGCGTTTGTATGTATCTTCAATGAATGCCTCTACATCCGAATTCATTTCTTCAACTGTTGGAAGTAGGACCCCGGGTTCATTGAAGAAATTGGAGATAAGAACTTCTCTGGCCAACTCCTGATCGCCAATGGAAGTTAAACATTGGTTTAATTCAAATACTGCTTCAGTACTTATCGCTGTTTGAAAGAGATTAGTAAAGAGTATACTTACATATTGTTCGTTGGACTTAAATTTATCTTTTTCTGCACTTCCATTATATAGGGTTACAGGATTTAGTTCGTAGAGATAGTCGGCATCTTTCTTGCAACCACTAAACACTCCCGCGGCCAGAGTGGCAATCATTAGTCCTGCGCCAGAACCTTTTTTGTTTTCATTCAAAGAAGTATCGACTTGCAATTTCGATTCTTCCAGTTGTACTTGCCCGTTATTAGAATCCTGCGTATTCATCTGTGATAAGAATTTTTTTCTGTACGGTTTGAATATCCTGATTATTCTGAAAATCTTCTAAAAGTGTAATTACTTCCGCTGAATTCGGATCTCGAGAAAGGAGTGCCTTGTATGCCCATCGAATCATTCCTTCGTCAAATTCATCGATGGAGGTGAGCAATGCAAGATACTCCGATTTGTTCTGTACGACAGTACTGAAAAGGGTTCCCGCCAAATTAAATTCTATAATATCGAAGGCTTGATCAAATTCCGATTCCGTAGGAAATCGAAAAAAGAGCTGATCAAAGGTGGCATTAATGAAATTAAAGGAATTCATATTGATATCGTCATAAAGCGAATTGAAGCACATCCTATTGCACATTTCGCCCACCATTATCTGCCCTTCTCTCAAGTGGTATTTGCTGTCGAGAATCGACTTTATTTTATCAGCTTCAATAGATAGCAATTGTGCCGTAAATAGATCGCCTTGCAACTCATAGAACTCGACTAGATATACATATAGACCATACTCTTCTTGCAAAGTAGCCTCTGATGCGCCTTCGAGAAATCTTCCCTTTGCATCGTTGTAAAATTTATTGAAATACGCTTTGTGATAAGAACTATCGCCTTCAATATATTCAGTCGAAAACATCAGTTCATCCACCAATTCTCCACGTATTTGCAACGACAATGAACCACCTTTCAAAAAGTTCACCTTGCCCTCCATCTCAGCATCTGTAGGTTCTCGTCCTATTAAATCAATGAATATTCTGTTTACATAATTTTCAATGATAATAGTTGGTGTTCCAGCATAGTTAGGAATGGTATTTCCTGTAACGACAATTTGTTCCTCTTTTTTGCAGCCAGCAAAAATCAGAAGTATAAAAATGAACGGAATGAGACTTTTATTCATTGAATAATGCATTACACCTCGCCAATTTACTAATAATATTTTGTTCTCACGTATCCACCAGTGTGAGATTTATCAATAATTTAACCCAGAATCCGCACTGGAAGTCACGATGAAGCGCTAAACCCAAAAGACAGCGAGTGCTCTCGCAAGATTTTTATTTGATGGCGTACATTCTTACATCAAGAATTGAAATCGAGAAAGTGCTTGATATCAAAGGGGGTTAGTGTTGACATAGATTTCCAATGCGGATTCTGGGTTTAACGAAGCTAACTGCAATAGGATTCAAACAAATTCTGTCGAATGGACTTTAGTTTGCACGCAATGAAACCTAAAACTTTGAATGTCTGGCGTTACAATTGATTGTTTCGAGGAATCTTGGAGTATGTTAAATTTTGTTTCCAAAAAGGATTAGGAATCCAATTCATTGAGTAGTCGGGATATTTTGGATTTCCACTTTTCTTGCTCCGTTTCTTCAATCCCATGTCGCGTCTCAACATCATATTGCTGCTGAATTGACGACTGCTCATTGAATAATCGGCTGAAAATCTCCTTAGACTTTTTATCCATTTGCTTCTCCACAAAAACAGAAATATGCTGGTTCATGAAAGGAGCCATTTCTTTCCTCATTTTTCTGCAAAACAACTCTGTGATATCAAAGTGGAGCTGCTCGTGGTGCAATAAATTGTCTACCTGATGATCAGTGTGTACCCAACTTTGACTTGGATCAAAGTATGATTCTAGGATGATGATGACAGTGTCGTTTATCACTTTCATTTCAAAATTTATCCCCGAATATGTAAAGGCATGATGGGGATTTCCATTTTCTATGTGTTTTTTGAAATCCGACCATGTCAACTTGTTTTCACCCCACGGAATATTCTGCGCTTGAATTTCTGCAGTTGCGCATACCGTAATGAGTAATGAAAAAAAGTATTTGATCGCTGTCATAACTAAAATGCCATTTCCTTAGTGCTATGTCTTTCTCCTTGCTGTTGTCTCCACATCGCAAAATAGAGTCCTTTTATTAAAACCAATTCTTCGTGTGTTCCTTGCTCAATAATATGACCTTTTTCGAGAACGAAAATTCTGTCGGCATGCATAATAGTAGACAATCGGTGCGCTATCAAAACGGTCATCATTGTGCGGGTCTCATTTAAACTTCTCACAGTGCTCGTAATGCCTTCTTCAGTGAGGCTATCAAGAGCAGAAGTTGCCTCGTCCATGATCAGTAATCCTGGATTTCTTAACAAAGCTCTTGCTATAGAAATTCGTTGTTTTTCGCCACCCGAAACTTTGATTCCTCCTTCCCCGATGGTTGTATCGATGCCATTTGAAGCGCGCTCAAGGAGATTTTCGCATCGAGCTTGCCGAAGTGCATGAAGCATCTGTTCTTCTGTTGCACCAGGCCTCACAAAGAGTAGATTTTCGCGAATGGTTCCGGCAAAAAGATGTGTATCTTGAGTCACGAGACCAATGCGCTCTCGTATCTCGTTCATGTCAACTTCAGACGAATCAATGTTGCCATAAAGTATTTTGCCTTCATTGGGTCTGTAAAGTCCTGTAAGTAATTTTACCATTGTCGACTTCCCGGATCCAGACGGACCTACAAAAGCGATTGTTTCTCCACCCGATACCGAAAAACTTATGTCCTTGAGTGCGTAAGTATTTCCTGCTTTGTGACGAAATTCTACTTGATTGAAAGAGAAAGAATTCAGACCACTTATCTTTTTTGGATTAGGAGCTTTGTAGTCCACTGGTTTTTCCATGATTTCTTCAAACATTTTAAGAGAAACTTCTGCTTCTCGATAAGCCCCAATGAATGTGCCGATTTCTTGCAGCGGACCGAAAATGAAAAAACTGTATATAACCAACGACCAGACTTCTCCAAATGTTATGCTAGCCTCAAAGAAAAGTGTGTACAAGAAGAAAATCAAACAGGTTCTGAGGAAATTCACCATGGTGCCCTGAATGAAACTGAGACTCCTGAGGTATTTTACTTTCTTTAATTCAAGTCCCAATATTTTATTCGTTGAGCCATTAAGTCGCTCAATTTCTTGTGAGGTAAGACCAAGGCTTTTAACAAGTTCAATATTTCGAAGTGATTCGGTTGTACTGCCTGCGAGTGTAGTGGTTTCTCCTAGAATCTTTTTTGAAACAGTCTTGATTCTTTTACTCAATGCATTGCTCAAAAGGGTAAGCAATGGAACTATCAACAAAAATACGGGCCCAATTACCCAGTGGATGTTGACTGCAACAATCATCACAAATACAATTCCAACAATACTTTGAAACGCCAGTCCAATTCCGGTAGTGATCAGCTTTTCCATGTCGCTGCGCACTTTTTGGATTTTCCCGAGGGTCTCTCCGCTCCGCTGATCCTCGAATTCTTCGTATGGCAATTCTAAGGAATGTTTGATTCCACTGGTGTACATGGCTGCACCTGTGCGCTGAATAACCACGCTTGTATAGTAGTCCTGAAAATTTTTGGCAATTCTAGAAATCATTGCAGCACCCATTGCAGCTAGTAAGTAGGTGGTCAATATTTTTCCAAACGACGCCCAGTCATCCCCGAAATCGGCCCTATTCGTGACAAGACGGTCGATCATTTTTCCGGTGATCAATGGGTCGAGCAAGGAAAAGGTTTGGTTGATTGCAGCAAGAACCAATGCGAGCAAAAGCCATTTCTTCGATTCTTTTAAATACCGCAACAGAGTCTTCATAGAAAAAATTTGTGCAAAGCTACTGCTATGCTAAATGGTGTTCGCTTACCATGCGTCAAGATCATAGTTTTGTGCCATGGATCAAAATTTCAAATGTGTCTTCTCGTCAGAAGTAAAAAGTGCTTTGAACAACGGTAAACCCGTTGTAGCACTAGAAAGTACTATTTTTTGCCATGGCCTTCCTCATCCCAAAGGTTTGCAAACTGCTTTGGCAATGGAAAATGTAGTTCGAGAAAATGGTGCAACACCCGCACATATAGCCGTCATTGATGGCGAAATCCATGTGGGACTGCAGAGCGATCAAATAGAATCTTTGGCAACTTCAAAAATGGTGGAAAAGGTCAGCAGAAATGATCTGCCAATGGTCTTACTCAAAAAGCGCCATGGTGCTACTACCGTTGCAACTACAATTTGGATCGCTAAAAGCGTAGGAATTAAAGTATTCTCAACAGGGGGGATTGGTGGGGTGCATCGGGGTTTTGCCGAACAAATGGATATTTCGGCTGATTTGCACGTGATGGCACAAACCAGTGTAATCGTAGTGTCCGCAGGGGTAAAGTCTATATTGGATATTCCGAAGACATTGGAATACCTAGAAACGGCAGGTGTACCTGTTGTTGGTTTCGGCACAGATGATTTCCCGGCTTTTTACAATCGTTCTTCAGGTATTAAACTTTCGCTCAGTTTGGATAATCCCAAAGAAATTGCCGAATTGGCCACAATCAAGTGGAATTATGGACTCGAAGGGGCTGTGTTGGTTGCAAATCCAATTCCATCTGAGTCAGAACCCGAAGCTCAATTTATGAACGACATGATTGATGCTGCACTTAAAGAAGCAGAGCTTCAAAAAATTTCAGGGAAAAAGATTACCCCATTTATTTTATCTTTTATCAACTCCAATAGTAGCGACAAGTCCCTTTCGAGCAATATTGCTTTGGCACTCAATAATGCAGCTTTAGGCGCAAAAATTGCCGCGTATCTCTGATTTATACAGTTTTGGTATCTGTTATAGTCCAACACCGTTTCACTCCATGAACCTATAATAGCTATTCTAACTGCATTTACCAGTTCATGTTTATAAAATAGTTTTGAACGAATTATAAGCAGAATAGGTAGCAAATGAAGTGAAATCCCCGTTTTTCATGGCTTTTTGTATGCGCGTAGATTCTTTTGGTGCAAATCTTATCTTCGCATTTTGAAAGAAGAAACAGATGTCGAAAACTGCAACCAGTCCTGAAATGATTTTAACTGAAGAAAAGATACGCGAAAGAATGATCGAAGATTATCGGCTGGCGTGCATTAGCCGCGAAACTTCTCTTCTGGGGCGAAAGGAAGTGCTTTCTGGAAAAGCGAAGTTCGGCATCTTTGGCGATGGTAAAGAACTCGCTCAAATTGCATGGGCTCGCCAGTTCAAAAATGGCGATTGGAGAAGCGGCTATTACCGCGACCAAACCTTTATGATGGCTATTGGCGAGCTTACTGTTCAACAATATTTCGCTGCCTTGTATGCCCATACTGATGTTACAAATGAGCCCGGTAGCGGCGGCCGACAAATGGGGGGTCACTATGCAACTCGTTTTATAAATGAAGATGGTTCGTGGAAAAACCTCGCCGAACTAAAAAATTCATCCGGAGATATCAGCCCTACTGCCGGTCAAATGCCTCGACTTTTAGGATTGGCTCAAGCTTCTTCGTACTATAAGAATAATCCCGGGCTGAAAGACTGGACCCATTTCAGCAATGGTGGCAGAGAAGTAGCCTTTGGAACAATCGGAGATTCTTCAACCTCTGAAGGACTTTTTTGGGAAACGATGAACGCAGCATGTGTTATGCAGGTGCCTATGTGTATGTCTGTTTGGGACAACGGCTGGGGAATATCCGTTCCAATTAAATTCCAAACTGTTAAAGAAAGTATTTCGCAGGCACTTGCCGGAATGGAGGCTACCGGTACTATGAAAGGTCTCAAAATTTTTAAGGCCAAGGGATGGAATTATCCAGAACTCCTTTTGACATACGAAAAGGCCGTTATTTATTGTAGAGAAAACCATGCTCCGGCAATGGTGCATATAAATGAACTTACCCAACCCCAGGGTCATAGCACGAGTGGTTCGCATGAGAGATATAAAACCAAGGAATTGCTGAAGTGGTACGAAGAATTTGATTGTATTGTTCAACTCAAAACGTTCATTGTTCTTGAAGGTGCTGCTTCCGAAAAGGAATTGGATCAAATCAGAGAGGATGCAAAATCTTTTGTAAGGAGCGAACAAAAGAAGGCTTGGGCTGCATTTCGAGAAGACATTGTCAGCGATTTGAACGAAGTACTTCCGCTTTTGTCCGAGGCAGCAGCAAAAGTTCAATCTGTAGAAGGTTTATTAAACACTTTGAAGGCAGAAAAGGAACCCTGTCGAAAAGATATATTCATCGCTGCCAGAACGGCTCTGCGTCTCATGAGAAGTGAATCGGCGGAAACCGCCATGGATTTGCGCAACTGGGTTGAGAGCAGATCGAATGAACTACAAAAAAGATGGAGTTCTCATTTGTATAGTGAAGGAAGTAAAAGTGCTTTGAACGTTCCTCATGTACCTGCTTTATACCCCGATCAACCTGAATTGGTGGATGGTAGGATTATTTTGCGAGACAACTGGGATAAAGTATTGACCGAACGTCCCGAGGTGCTCATATTCGGAGAAGATGTAGGGAAGATTGGAGGCGTGAATCAAACGTACGAAGGTCTTCAAGAAAAATTCGGAGAGCTTAGAGTGGCAGATACTGGAATTAGAGAGGCTACAATTGCAGGTCAAGCAATTGGTATGTCCATGCGTGGATTAAGACCTGTTGCAGAAATACAATACCTCGACTATATTTTTTACGCTTTGCAAATTTTGCGAGACGATCTTGCTTGTGTTCACTACAGAACTATCGGAGGGCAAAAGGCCCCGGTAATTATTTCTACCCGTGGTCATAGGCTCGAAGGAATTTGGCATAGCGGTTCTCCTATGGCATCTATCATAAACTCGGTAAGGGGAATGTATGTGTGCGTGCCCAGAAACATGGGTCAAGCGGCCGGGATGTACAATACTTTATTGAAATCTGATGATCCGGCCATCGTGGTAGAATGTCTCAACGGATATAGAAGTAAAGAGGCTATGCCTTTGAATCTCGGAGAATATACAGTGCCTCTGGGTGTACCCGAAATTATTCTAATAGGTACTGATATAACAGTTTTATCCTACGGATCTACTTTGAATATTTGCAGTGCGGTGACTACTCAACTTCAAGCGAGCGGAATTTCAGTTGAACTTATTGATGCACGTACTTTATTGCCTTTCGATATTCATCAAGTTTGTGCTCAGTCTGTGAAGAAAACGAATCGATTGCTAATCGTCGATGAGGATGTTCCAGGAGGCACCACGGCCTATTTATTGGACGATTTGCTAAACCGTCAGAATGTATTTAAATACCTAGACAGTCCACCCCGAACTCTTTCTGCTAAAGCTCATCTGCCAGCTTATGGAACAGATGGAGATTATTTCAGTAAACCAAATGCAGAAGATGTTTTTGAAGTGATATACGATATGATGAATGAAACAGACCCCTCTGCTTTTCCATCATTTCGTTGATCGAAGAAAAGCATAGAATGTTCGGTGTGGAACTTTTTCTTTCATAATATCGGTTTCATCCTATATTAGCTTCAACCATACTCTACTTTATGTCAGGAATCTGGAAGTTTTTTTTGGCTCTATTGCCTCTATGTTGTTGCGCCCGTTCAATGGGCCAGGTTACTATCCGAGGTATAGTAGAAAATGGGAAAACCGGAGAATCTCTCTTTTCGGCTACCGTCTCTGTAAAGGGAACTGGTATAGGCACTGCTACCGATTTTGACGGCGGATTTTTTCTTGAAGTTGAGAATCTTCCTGTTGTTATTTTGGTTCGCTACTTTGGTTACATAGACCTCGAAGCTACTGTCAGCTCTACTGAAAAGGTGACTTTAAAAATGATCGAAGACACAAAAGTGTTTTCCGAAGTGGTAATAGTAAGTGATAGGATAACGGAAAAGCAAAAGCAGAATCCACTCAGTGTTGAAACCATGGACCAACTTGCTATCAAAGATGCTAGCAGTGCGAGCTTCTATGAGAGTCTTGGAAATCTCAAAGGTGTTGACATGACTTCGGCTAGTTTGGGATTTAGAATTATAAATACAAGGGGATTCAATTCAACGTCTCCTGTTCGAACATTGCAACTTATTGATGGAGTAGATAATCAATCTCCCGGGCTTAATTTTTCTCTCGGAAATTTTCTCGGTAGCCCTGATCTTGATGTCAAAAGTGTTGAAGTAATCGCAGGTGCTAGCTCCGCTTTTTATGGTCCCGGCGCATTCAATGGTGTAATTAATATGGAGTCCAAAAACCCATTTATTTATCCCGGTTTTCAGTATTCTTTTAAAATTGGCGAAAGACGTCTTTTCGAAAATAGTTTTCGCTGGGCCGAAACTCTTACTAATAAAAATGGTAAGGAATCGGTTGCCTACAAACTGAATTTCTTCTTAATGCAAGCCTACGACTGGGAAGCCACAAACTATGGGCCAATCTACGGATCTCCCGATGGTGAAAGTAATCCTGGAGGTTTTGACGCTGTAAATATTTATGGTGATGAATATTTTCCTGCCAATGATTTCTCAGGGTCACAACCTTGGACTTATAGAGGAATAGGAACTTTTTATAGAACGGGCTATAAGGAAAGTGAACTCGTTGATTATTCAACAAAAAACCTAAAGGCAAATGGATCTTTACACTTTCGATTGAAACCTGAACAAGATTACGATTCGCCTGAGCTGATTATTGCTACCAACGTAGGTAATGGATCTACCGTTTATCAAGGCGACAATCGATTTAGTTTAAAGGATATTTTCTTCATTCAGAACAGAGTCGAAATTTCAAAAAAGGACAAATATTTTGTAAGATTTTACTCTACTAGAGAAGATGCAGGCAAAAGTTATGATCCCTATGCAACTTCTCTCAAACTGCTTGAAAATGCAAGAAGTGATGAAAACTGGGCAAAGGTTTATTTGAGATATTGGAATGATAGTATCGATCCTCTTATAGACGGCACCAACTATCCCGGTCTGGAGTTAAATCCAGATTGGAATCCCGGTGATCCAAATTCGCCCTTTTACTTGCCTTACGATTACGATGCTTTAGATATCTGGCTAAGTGAAAATAGCGATTCTCTTTTTCAATGGCATCAAAATGTGGCAAATTGGACTAATAATGGCAATGGGAATATTCCGGGAATTTCTCAATTGGGATTTTTAACCCCCGGCACCGAAGCTTTTGAAACAGCATTCAATTCATTGATTTCTTTGAAAAATAATGAAGGGGAAGGAGGTACCCGATTCTACGATAAGTCGGCTTTGTACAACGGTCAAGCCGAATACACATTTGAATCCGAATTAGTAGATCAAATAAAAGTAGGTATTAGTGGAAGAATGTATAGGCCGAATTCCGATGGAACTATTTTTAGCGATACATCTGGAACTAAGATCACTAACGCGGAATATGGTATGTACGCAGGTATTGAGGAAAAATTATGGGAGGACAACCTGATATTGACAGCGACAATTCGAACCGACAAGAACGAAAATTTTGATAGAATTTTTACACCCGCTGCTTCAGTGGTCTACTCACCTAAGAAAAATCACTTTGCACGTATTTCTTTCTCTTCTGCATTTAGAAATCCAACCCTTGCCGATCAGTATTTGTTCCTAAATGTGGGTCCGGCTATTTTGAGTGGAAACCTCAACGGAGTGGATAGTTTAGTTACACTCGAATCTTTTTTCGACTACAGATCTACTCTTGATCCAGATACGCTTCGATATTTTAACATTAACCCTATTCGCCCAGAAGAAGTGAAGACTTTCGAACTCGGTTATAGGGCTTCGCTCACGGATAAGTTTTATGTGGACATGGGTTACTACTACAGTTCCTACAAAAATTTTATCGGATTTAATATTGGCCTAGATGTAGACATAGATGACCAATTCGGCCTTTTGGATAATGTGCAGGCTTATCGATATTCTGCTAACTCTAAAAACACTGTTCTCACTCAAGGAATAGCCATCGGAGTGAACTACTATTTGGGTAAATACTACGTCCTAGGGGCCAATTATTCTTGGAATAAATTACTGAAGTCCGATGAAGAAGATCCAATCATTCCGGCTTTTAATACACCTGAGCATAAATACAATCTCAGCATTGGAGCCCGAGACATGAAAATTTCGGATAAATCTGCCAATACTTGGGGCTTCAATGTGAATTATAAGTGGATCCAAGGATTTTTATTTGAAGGTTCACCTCAGTTTACTGGTTTGGTTCCTACCTACGATCTTGTGGACGCCCAAGTTAACATGACGATAAAAAAAATGAACACCAATATCAAGCTGGGTTGCTCGAATCTGCTCAATAAAATGCAGATTCAGACTTACGGCGGACCTGAAATCGGTAGGATGGCTTTCCTTGCAATCCTATACGATTTGCCTGTACAATAATTGTGTTTTTTCGTGTTCCCAATTGAGAAAACTCGTTGATTCTGTACTTTTTAACACTAAATTCGTTGTTCGCGGTTTTGTGGAAAAATGTCAGATGAACTGGCATTATTTGCTAGACTGAAATAACTAAATTTGTTTGACGTATATTTTAAATCTATCCCCAAAATGAAAAAACTTTTTACCCTAATGTTAGTTATCGCACTGTGCAGTGGTGTATATGCGCAGCGATATCTAGAAGAAATTTTTGACGAAGTTGAAGTGACTTCCAATGTTGTTTATGGAAACAACGCAACTGTTATTGCATATCAGCTCTTCGGTGAAGCAATTCCCCAAGATTTGATTTTGGATGTTTATGAGCCAACGGGTGATGTAGAAACAGCCCGCCCACTCATCCTCTATTTTCACACAGGTAACTTTATTCCTCATCCTCAAAACGGCGGGCCATCGGGCTTACGCACCGACTCTTCGGTAGTGGAGATGTGTACTCGTTTGGCTAAAATGGGTTATGTTGTGGCTTCGTGCGATTATCGCCTTGGTTGGAATCCAATTGCTCCCACACAAGACGAACGTGTTTATACTCTCATCAATGCAGCTTATAGAGGTGTGCAAGATTGTCGCACCGCTGTGCGCTTTTTCAGAAAGTCAATTGTTGAAGAATCGAATCCATACGGTATTGATGATTCTAGAATTGCTGTTTGGGGTCAAGGCACCGGAGGATATATTTCTTTCGCAGCTTCTACCATCAACAACTATATCGAAGACATTGCCACTGTAGAAAAATTTATCTGGGAACCACAAGGTGTGCCTATCCCAATGGTTATTGAGCAGGTAAATGGCGATATTTATGGAACTTCATTTGGTATTAACCCACTTGATGGCGATACCCTTTGTTATCCAAATCACGTAGGTTACTCATCCGATTTTCATGTTGCTGTAAACATGGGCGGTGCCATGGGTGATATCTCTTGGTTGGAAGACGGTTCTATTCCAATGATTTCTTTCCATGTTACCTCAGATCCATTTGCTCCTTATGAAGATGGAATCGTTATCGTTCCAGTTGTTAATCTTCCAGTTGTGGAAGTAAGCGGAAGCTACTCTGTGCAAAGTGCTGCCAATGGTTTTGGTAATAATGATGTGTTTGAATTGGCCGACGGTTATGCTCCGGGGATTCTTTATACTGACGCTGCTAACGCCAACAACGATGGCAATTTCGGACTGTATCCTTTTGTAAGACCTGCGGGTTCTGAAGCAGATTCTGCCCCATGGGAATGGTGGGCAGACACGAATCCAAATAATGCAGCAGGTCTTATAACAAATGCGGATATGTCTCCTGAAAAAGGAAGGGCATTTTGCGATACTATTCAGTGGTATGCTGCCCCAAGGCTTTCATGTGCGCTCAACTTGCCTGGAAATCCATGTGAAATTGTAGGTCCTGAGAATGATTTGTGTGACGGAGCTTTTGATATAAACAACCTTTTTGATGGTGCTCTTAATCAAACAATCGTTTCAAGTGAGTTTACCAATACAGATGCAACCGGCACTGAAGACCTTGATGGTGTTGACGGTTGCTGGGAAGATACAGACGATGCCAATGGCTTGGATTACCAAATAGACAATACTGTTTGGTTCAGTTTTGAAGGAACAGGCGAATGGTTCGATATCGAAACAAGCGATTGTAATGGTGCTGCTGATTTTGAAAACAGCGACACTCAAATTTCAGTATACACAGGCGACAATTGTGGTAATTTGGTGGCAGTGGAATGTAATGATGACATCGATTTCGATGGCAATAATTACTGGTCAGGGTTGAGCATCGAAACTGCAGACGCGGAAACTTACTACATCGTAGTAGATGGTTTCAACTACACTGATTTTGGTGGCGATAATGCTACTGGAGATTTCTGTATAGAAGTAACTCAGGTATTTGTAAGCGTTGAAGAAACTTCACTTGCTGAAGTGAAACTCTTCCCAAATCCTACAGCCGGTCAATTTATGATTACTGCTGATCAAATCATTGATTCAGTTCGTATCTACAATTTGCTAGGTGAAGTTGTGCTTCTGAAGGATCAGGTTAACGCAACGCAAATGCAAATAGAATCAGGTCTTTTCGCGAAAGGTCTGTATAATGTAGAAGTGAAAACTGCTGAAGGAAGTTCTGTAAGCAGACTGATTGTAGAATAAAATCTCAATAAAGTTTTTGGAGAAGGCCGTTTCATTGAAGCGGCCTTCTTATTTTAGTGCCTCCTAATAGTCATGTATTGCCAAGCTTATGAGATCAAAGTTCTATCTGACCAGTGCGGTCTTTTTTTTATTTTCCCTCAATTGCGTTTTTGGACAGTCGTTTTCCTCTTCAGTAGACCAGCCACTTCCTGATGACGGTCAGACCTATTCCTTCACTTTAGAAGTGGATGGGCTGCCCGATCTCATCGATCTGGATTTTGGAATAGAGCGGGTATGCTTAAATCTTACCCATACGTATAATGCTGATCTACAATTTTGGATCACGGCACCGGATGGAACATTGGTATATTTATCTACCGATAATGGTGGAGGGGATGACAATTACACCAACACTTGTTTTACCGAAAATGCCTTTCTCGATATTACCGAAGGCTCTTCGCCATTTACTGGAAATTATGATCCAGAAGGAAACTTGAACGAATTTAACAATGGACAGAATCCAAACGGAACTTGGACACTCTCATTTTACGACACATACTGGTTTGCAGACAGCGGTTTTCTGTACGAATGGAGTCTTACATTTTCCGATGAAGTGATTAACCCCGAATCAGATCCTTTTGAATTCGAATCTTCGAATCTACCCCTTGTATTTATTAACACAAACGGGCAGTCAATCCCGGATGAGCCGGGTATCTTGGCTGAAATCTCAATCATTGATAATGGACTGGACCTAATAAATTACTTTACTGATCCATACACGTACGAGGGTTTAATTGATATAGAAATTAGGGGTCAAAGTACTCAAAGTTTTCCAAAGAAGTCTTATGGTTTTGAACACAAGGACGAATTTGAATTGGACATGGACACTACCACTCTCGGTTTTCCTGCCGATGAAGATTGGATACTATACTCTCCATACAGTGAGAAATCGCTTATTCAAAATGCCCTTTCAATGCATTTGGGAAATCAAATGGGGCGATACAACAGCCGTACAAGATTTTGTGAGGTAAGTCTGAATGATCAATATCAAGGAATTTATCTACTGATGGAAAGGATCAAAAGGAACTCCAGTCGCGTAGATATTGCTGATCTGAACCTGAATGAAAATCTGGGAGATGACCTCACTGGTGGATATATTTTCCGACTCGATTGGGGAGGAGAAACTGGATGGACGTCCTCTTATCCTATTCCAGCCGATCCCAATTCATATCCTTATTATCAGTTCGTTGATCCAAATCCGGATGTGGTTACTATAGAACAGCAGTCATATTTAAAGGCTTATGTCGATTCTTTCGAAATTGCAGTGAATAGTACAAATTTCTCTTTTGGTGGAAAGCGTTATGATGAATTTGTGGATCTTGAGTCGTTCGTAGACAATTTTATTATGAACGAGTTGAGCAAAAATGTCGACGCTTACCGATTGTCCAGCTATTTCTATAAAGATAAAAATTCGAATGATGGAAAAATTGTTTGTGGACCACTTTGGGACTTTAATCTGAGTTTTGGAAATGCGGACTATTGCGATGGATGGCACACAGAAGGATGGATGTATCAATACTGCGGTATTTACGGTCCTTCTTGGTGGCCTAGATTCGCGCAGGATACAATATTCACTAATTTGCTAAAGTGTCGATGGGATTATTTAAGGTCAAATGTGCTAAGCGAAGATTATTTGCACGCCGTGATAGATAGTATGCAACAACAATTAACGGTTGCAGCGGACAGAAATTTTTTGAGATGGCCCATTCTCGGAATTTATGTTTGGCCAAACGCAACGCCCTATGCCAACTCTTTCGATGAAGCTATTGAACAAATCACCACTTGGATAGATAGCAGATTGATATGGATGGATGAGAACATTACCGGAAATCCTCTTTGCGTTCCTATTATTGATAATCAATCTGAGAATCTTGAAGATTTCGAAGCTGCTTCCTTCGAGCCAAACTGTTGGACCCTTATTGACAATGATGAGGATGGAAATAATTGGTCGGGAGCTACACCGGTTCAAGGATTTGAAAGCAACCACAGTGCATATTCATATTCTTTTCATATCGGCGGTCAAGAATTGAATCCCGATAATTACCTCATCACCCCTCTGTTGCAACCTATCGAAGGAGAACATCTTACATTTTATGTTTCTGCACAAACAGGCTACACCGAAAGATTCCAAGTAGTGCTTTCAACTGCGGGCAATGGCCCTTCCGATTTTACAGTAGTGCTCTGGGATGAAATTGTTAGCGGAGATACTTGGAACTACAGAGCGGCGGATCTCTCTCCTTGGTGGAATCAAAATATTTATATCGCTTTTCGACATTTTGATTCTGGCGGAAATTTGATGTTGCGTCTGGATCAAATTCAATATCCTACTTGGAATAATCCTCAGGCAGACTGTACAATTGGCGTTAGCGAAATGGATTTAGAGAATATATTAATTGTACCTAATCCCGCCTCTGATCATATACGAATTTTAAGCCAAGACAAAAGTATTCTAGGATTCGAAATGTTCAATTCCTTAGGTGCCTTGATTAAAAGCAGAACAGGAAACGCTACTGGAAATTTGGAACTTCAAATCTCCGATTGCGCCCCTGGTCTTTATCATTTGAAAGTGATGATGGCGGACGGATTTGTAATGCGACAACTGTTAGTGGAATAAACCGAAGGCACTATTTCGTCGGCAATTCTTTGATTTGTCCTTCAGGTGTTACCATGAGGTACTTGAATTCTGTCTTTGTTTCTTTGACAGGTTCAGGTTTGTCAACTTTTTTCTCCATTACAAATTTGACTTGAATATTATAAGTGTACTGCACTGCGGGCTCTACAATTTCCGGATTCATTACAATGTCGAAACCCGCGTAAGGCAATTTATTATAGAAAATTCCTTGCGGTTTTTTCATCTGGGTAACCTGACCTTTTTTCTTCGCAGCTTCCAAAGACACTGTTGAGTTGGACGTGTAAGATGTATATCTGTCCAAAGGAAAGTAAACACCTGTTTGATCTACGGCAAGTGTCCATTGTCCTTCCATAGCCACACCGAGATCTTGGTATTGCTTTATTCTTTTTTTAATCAACTCAGATGCAGTTTTGCGAAGGCTATCGTAAATCGCATCTTGGCTTTTTACAAAGTAATCTACTTTTACCAAATCATATATTTCATTGAGAGATGCAGCGGTGATAATCTTATCGAGATCCTGAGTGCTGTAAAAATGTATGTGAACATTCTTTTGAATTTCGAATCCCGCAGGCACTTCATTGTACGTTTTGGAAAATGCCTTCTTAGTAACTTCTACTTCGTACAATGGAAGCATGCTCAACATATCTACTACAAAATCTGATTCTTTCAAGTTGGTATTTTTTATTCCCTTCTTGAATGCCTGTATTCTGAAATTCATCAACGAGTCGGCTTCACGCGCCGTATTGCCTACTTGGGCCAAATGAAAAATTGCGAGATAGCTATCCGCAATGGCATTGTGCATTGCATTTACTTCCATCAAAATTTCATTGCTACCATTGAAAATTGCTTTTTGCTGTTGAGCGAAAGGCGCAGCATAGTTCTGTGTCCAATTGGTATTGGTTTCATAGTACAATACGTTGCCTGAAATTTGGGCTTTAGATGCAATAGCAACGGTACTTAGCAGGAGAATGCAACAGAGAGTCTTCATAATCTTTTAATTTTTGATTGATTGAAGGTCTACTACATTCAAGAGCTGAATGCGTTCATCAAGTTTGATCAAAAAGCAAAAATGTTTTTGGAGATGACTCTATCCCGGATATTGCTCTTGAAATCTATTACATTACTGAAAGTCGGCAATGACAACGCTTTCTCGATTTTTATTTTCACCGCAAGTATATTGCCGTCTCAATTAAAAATCTTGCGCGAGCAACTGTCCTTTTTGCCTTCCAGCGTTTCAACTGCAAAATCTGAGCTTATCGATGACTGTGTCGTAGCCAATAAAAAATGGTTTTCAGAGCAATGCCATACAAGGACTTTATAGCTTGGGAAGAGACGACAAATTTTAAAATGAGAACTATTCAGAACCGGACTCTAATGGTTCATTGAATTGATCTTGATCCGGAATTCTATTTCCTCAATCTGATCTTTGGTGTTGGCTAAAAGATATATTTTGCGGTACTGCCAACCTTCTTTACCTGTGCTGTCAAAGTTTACCTTGATTTCTCCTTTTGCGCCGGGCAAAATGGGCTCCTGTGGGAATGTTACTTTGGTACATGTGCACTCAACATCATATTCGGTGATGATCAAAGGCTCGGTTCCGGAATTGGTGAACTCATAAGAGAAAACCAAAGGCGTTCCTTCATTTGCTTCTTCAAGTTTTTTCACCCTATCTACAAAAGAAAACTCCGCGTTTTGCCCGAAGACAAACGCGGAGTTTATAAGAATAAGGCCAAGAATAATGAAAATTCGCATTCTGAGCCCTTTGGTATTAGTTGTTTGGAGCGCCGCCTTCAGGCTTAACAGGTGAACCACCGTTGTCAGGACCAGCTTCTACAGTTCCTTTGATACGGATAACTTTTGTAGGTTCATTAGCAGCGTTTGAAGTAATCGTAACGCTTTTATTGATTGGACCTGAACGCTTAGTGTCGTATTTCACTTTAATTGATGAAGACTCACCAGGAAGAATCGGATTTGGATCCCACTTTGGCACAGTGCAACCACATGAACCTTTACAGTTGCTAATGATCAAAGGTGCAGTCCCGTTGTTTGTTACTTTAAAGTCACACGTTCCGTCGCTTCCATAAGCAATTGTTCCGTAGTCATGAACTTCTTTGTCAATAATGATTGAAGGACCATTAACGATTTCTGACTGAGCAGAAACCATAGCAAAAGAGCTAAGTGCAACAGCTACCGCGAGGATTAATTTTTTCATTTGTTGAATGATTTGTTGTATTGATTGTTGTTTTGTTTCTGTCTGTTACTCAAATCTAGGGCCATAAGTTGGGTTAGGGGGGGTCTCTTAACCAATCTTTAACGCTTTTAATTTGTAGTCTCTTGATTATCAGCGTTTTTATCGGCAAGTACTTCTCCTTCTATTCTAAGCATTTTTTCTGTTTCACCAATACTATTGGAATAAACAGTCACTGTCTTGTTGAACTTACCCTTTTTCTTAGTGTCGTATGTAATCTTAATTTGAGTGCTTTCACCAGGAGAAATTGGTTCCTTAGTACATTCTGGAACAGTGCAGCCACAACTTGCCTTACATTGAGAAATGACCAACGGCTGATCTCCTGTATTAAATACTTTGAACTCACATGTAGCTTCCGATCCAAATTCAAGCGTGCCAAAGGAGTGATTTGTGCTTTCAATACTCATCATAGGTCCACCAGTTGTGGTGATTTCAACTTTCGAATCGTCCTCTCCGCATGAAATCATAGAGATTAATCCGATCGCCAAGATTGTTTTCGTGAAAATGTTCATATTGTGTTCTGATTTTACTCCGCAAATATGAGGGCAGTTTCATAATCGGGTCTTGGGATTAACAGCGCCTTAAGTGAATAATTCGTTATTTGTGCAGAAAACCGCTGTTTCAGGGCTTTTAGCAAGTCCCTATTGACTGCGAAATCCTGTTTAGTCCTATATTTCGCCCAAATCCATAGAGTCCTGATGAAAAAGATTCTTCTCTTCTTGGCCCCGCATGCAGTGGCCATTATTGTCTTTATTTCAGTAGCTGTCGCTTATTTTAGCCCCTTGCTCGACGATTATCAATTGTCGCAAGGCGATGTGGCCAACTGGAAGGGTATGTCCAAGGAGATTGCCGATTATCGCATTCTGCACGGTGAGGAGCCGTTGTGGACCAACGCTATGTTCTCTGGAATGCCTGCCTATCAAATTAGTGTACTGCATCATGGAAATTGGATCAAAAAGGCAGAACCTTGGTTGAGATTTAATTTACCACACCCTATGGCTGTGCTCTTTATGGCCATGATGGGTTTCTATATTTTTTGTCTTTGCGTAGGAGTAAATCCTTGGCTTGGCATTGCGGGCTCTATTGCATTCGGATTATCTACCATCAATATATTGTACCTCGGTGCCGGTCATACTTCTAAGGTAAATGCAATTGCCTATATGGCTCCTGTATTGGGTGGTTTGATTCTCGCTTTTCGAAGAAAGGTACTAGCAGGTACTGCGGTATTTGCCATATTTCTTGCTCTCCACTTGTCGGCCAATCACCTTCAGATGTCATACTATTTGGCCATTTTACTTGGAGCTGTTGGTCTTACAGAGGTGATTCGATTGATGATTGATAGAAAGGTCATTCATGCTCTCAAAGTATCCGCAGTCTTATTATTCGGTGCTCTATTGGCCGTGCTGCCGAATTGGAGCAACTTGATTACTACATATGAATATGGTCAGTACACGACAAGAGGAAAATCAGAACTCACCATTTCAAAAGATGGCGAAGCGAAAAGTGAATCTGAAATAGCAGGACTTGAAAAGGGATATATTTTGGAATACAATTTTGGCAAAGGAGAGGCGTGGCAGTTGTTGATTCCTAATGTAAAGGGAGGTAAGTCGGGCTACATCGGAGAGGATAAAGAAGTTATGCGAAAAATTAAGGCCGCTCCGCAAGTGAAAGAGCGCGTTGCTGAAATGAATCATTATTGGGGTGGTCAAGCAGGCACAGGTGGTGCATTTTATTTCGGAGCCTTTATGATTTTCTTCTTTGTATTGGCTTTGATATTCAGCAAAGATTGGATCAAATGGCCTTTCTTGCTCGTTGGATTGCTAGCATTGGCTCTTTGTTCAAATGACCCTAGTGGTATAAATGGATTCTTCATTGATAGTTTCCCCGGCTATAGCAAGTTCAGAGATTCGAAAATGATTCTGGTTTTACTCATGATAATGATTCCTGCCTTGAGTATCATTTTTATAAATTCTTTGTTGGTGCGCAAGGAAGAATTTGTTGCTCGGTATAAAAAAATAATGTCCATTGCAGCAGGTGTTTTGGTAACTATAATGCTCGTAATTCTTTTGACACCGGACAAATTTTTCACTTTCGTTTCAGCCGATGAAGCTGTTCAATTTGATGAAGCTTTAGCAGGAGTAGATAGCGAACAACGTGGGGGTCTGCTAGAACTGTTAGATACTCTAGAAGCAGTGCGAATAGAAATTTTTAAAGAAGATGCTCAGCGCTCTCTTCTGTTTTTTGTTTTAGCAGCCGGGGTTTTCCTCGCTTTCATCTTTTTGAAAAAAGGCAAAGAGGTTTTAATCGTCATTATTGCCATTACTGTGTTCGGAGATTTGTGGTCGGTGGATCAGAGATATCTAAATAGTAAAAAAGAAAAATCACAGTACAAAAATTACATTGCTTCAGAGCAAAAAGCTTTTCCTTTCATGCCCTCTCAGGCAGATATTTCTATTCTCCAAAGGGAAGCCGCGGGAATGGAGTCGCGCGTTGATTCTCTTTCATTGATCCTCGAAAGTGGAATGAAGCAACAACCTGAATTTGCAAAGCTCAAAAAGAAGGGAAACATTGAATGGGCCTCGGACTTTGGAGCCTTAAACATGCTCTCAAATTATAGGGTTATGTCTATCAACAACCCTTTTGCCAATGCATCTACAAGTTACTTCCACAAGTCGATTGGCGGTTATCATGGTGCGAAACTCAAAAAATACCAGGAGCTGTGGGATTATTCTCTTAAGAATGAATACCAAATGTTATATGATAGTCTGAAAGCAGGAACTTATGTAAACGCACTTGCCACTGCAGATGTGTTGAACATGTTGAACACGAAGTACATTATCGTAAATGAATCAATGGCAGCTTTGGAGAATACAGCGGCATTTGGATCTGCCTGGTTTGCTTCCGAATTGAGAATCGTTAACTCTGCGGATGATGCTCTAAAAGCTCTGTCAACAGAAGATCTGAAAAAGGTAGCCGTTGTCAGAAACCAATTCGCAGATTTGTTGCCTCCTCAAATTTCTGCAGATTCTACGGCCCAAATTGAATGTACGCTTTATGATGTGAATAGAATTACATACTCCTCTTCTTCTGTCTCAGAGGGAGTAGTTGTCTTCAGCGAGATATATTATCCCGAGGGATGGAAGTGTGTCATCGATGGCACTGATACTCCTTATGCCGAGGCCAACTATGTGCTGCGAGCTGTGAAAGTTCCTGCAGGAAATCACCAAATTGAATGGATTTTCGATCCGCCATCATTTAAATCTGCTACTTCTATATCTACTGCAGGTTCTGCCTTGCTTATTGTGCTCGTTCTCGGTTCCGTTTATTACGAGTTCAGAAAAAAAAGAATAATTGAAAAGGCCTAAACTGATATGCATGCTTTGCTTACAATCGCCTATGCATGCCTTTTTTCGGTAATCATTTACCGAAATGCCTTCTTTCGTTTATCTGAAATTAATCGCTTTTGGATACCTGTCATTTTCTGGTTGAAAATTGGAGCAGGTATACTTTTGTGGGCTGTATACAATTACCATTATTCGTTTAGAAGTGACACCTTTATTTACTTCGATGATGCAATGGTTATCAGAAATCTTTGGTCTGAAGATCGAGACGCGTTTTGGAAATTTCTTTTCGGAGTAGGTACCGATCAACCCGATATGGCTTATGTGCACGATCGCCTTCGAACTTGGACAAAAAGTTATTCCTACGGATTGAGTTACGACGGCCCGACTATAGTCAGATTCAATTTGCTTATTTCTTTGTTTTCCGGTGGATATTATCACGTTCACACTGTGTTCATGTGCTTTTTATCGCTCATCGGTTTGACGGGTTTATTTCGAGCTTTTAGTAAGATTTTTTTGGGGAGAGAATGGATGCTTTTCGTTGCATGTTTTATGATTCCTTCTGTAGTCTTTTGGTCTTCCGGGGTCTTAAAAGAAGCGCCTCTCATCATGGCTCTTGGTATTTTGGTCTATTCGATTTTTGGTTTACTGGAAAATCATAAACGTATTCTTTATTGGGTGCTCTTAGGTTGCTCTTTGTTCATATTGAAGTTTCTCAAAGAGTATGTAATTATTTCAATGTTACCGGCTTTGTTATCATTGCTCGTTTATCGCCTCATAGGCAGACGTCGCGTGTTATCTGTTTTTCTGTCGGTGCATGTGATCTGTTTTGTAATATCCATGAATGCAAGTAGTTTTTTTGTTGGAGGAAATTTTCTTTATGTTCTGAACAAAAAGCAAACAGATTTTTACAATGTCACTAATCTCGTAGAAGCTAAAAGTGGTATAGATCGAATAGATATTTCGGACTATACACATTTCTTCATGGGTTATCCGAAGGCCCTTGGAAATACATACTTACGTCCGCACATCCTTGAAATGAAAACTGTTTTTTATTGGCCGGTAGCCATAGAAAATCTGTTATTTTTCGTGTTGATTGTTGTGACTTTATTTAGATTCAGAAGGCCGGATCGGGCGCTCTTACCAGCCTTGCTCTTCGCATTTTCATTTGTTGTGATTCTCGGTGGAATAGTAGGTTTCACAGTTCCAATCTTGGGCGCTTTAATCAGATATAAAATTGTAGCACTTCCATTTTTGGCTGTGTGTTGTTTTGCTTTGATCAGGCCTTTTTCAATACCAACCTTCTTATGGCAATCAAGTGACTCCAAAAAACAAGCGGAACAATTACACCCGGAAGCCAAATGAATGGGAAATGTAGTACTGCATAATTGGGTTGTTCAAAATCCCATTTTTGGATAGGTGAGGGAGCAGCCCCGAAAGCGCGGATCACAATTATAAATAGCAATGCAAGGGAGAGTACATTCCAAAGCAACAAGATTTTCGAACCTATTATTTCTCTTTTGAAGTAGGCCCAAACAACGATGGGTGCTGTTATTCCTGAGAGAATATCAAAATTGATTCCCGAAAAGGTCATGCTCTCTGGGACTTGTTTTTCAAGGAAAAGCCAGTAAAGTGATATTTCTACCGGTATACGTACTACATGGAGCCAAGTGAGCGATTCTAATGAAATTGAGTCCAGTGTTCTACGAAATCTTGGGAGGCCGAAGGAGATTAGAATTATACCTAATGAAATGAAAACAGGTATAGCCACATGTGGGGGTGTAGCTTTCCGATCTATGAAATAATTGTTGATAGCAAGTACACTCAAGAAAATCATCCAAAACAGCACGCCGAGGAGCAGAGTGTGCGTCCATCTTTTGGTCTTTGGGTTTTTAGATTCCCAAAACCCAGAGGCGAAAATCCCTACAGTGAAAAATGCTGTAAGGATAAATGTGATTGTAAGATATAGCGGTATGTCTGGTAACATGATTGCACAAATTTAAGGAATTGCTCAAGGCAATATGATGTCATTGGGAATAGTATGATCAATCTCACAGCTCGTTCGTTTGGCATACCACCTGTATCTATGAGCAGCAACATAGGAATAAATCCAGTTTCGCATGAATTCCGGGATGATTAGAAGCACTTTCATCAGAGACCAAACACCCCCGAGTTCCGAAATCATTCTGAGAGCAGCACCGGATCGATAATATTTTTTTCCTGATTTCATATATATAATAGTCGACAAAGAACTTATTTCATCTTGTGTAAGAAATGATAAGGCAGTTTTTCCTTGTATCGATGTGAAGCGTAATATTCGTTTCTTATCACGTTTGGATAAAAAACGGACCCAATTATTGCATATGGTGCAATAACCATCTATAAACACAATGTGGTCGATGGGGTTCATTGATAAGCACAAAATTTGACTTCAAATGTATTGACCACATATTGTAATTCATTAATTACCTTTGACATTCAGATGGGCTGTCAGACTATTACACAGTTTAAGAAGAGATTGTATGTCGGATCCACACCAATAGAACAGGTGGCAGTGGAAAAGTGTACTTCTTATCTATACTCGACTTTTCCCGATCACTTAGAAAGGGATTGGGTCTCTGTTTCGGATGCTTGTATTTTTATGGAACCGTCATATCTGAGAGCCGTGCAAACTATGAATGACCCAATGTTTGGATTGAGAATGCTCATGGTCTATAAAGAGGGCCGCCCTGTATTAACAGCTTCATTTAATATAACAGGTTTCATTGCCAATGATCTCAAAGGGAATTTGCATGGTAGAAATAGATTGATCAGAACACTCTCATCTGCTGTTCGTCAATCGGGAATTTTGAATAAAAGAAGAATTTTAATCTGTGGTTCTGCCTTTTCTACTGGAGAGCACGCCTTCTTTTATACAAGAGGGATTTCTGGAGAGGACGCTGCCGAAATGGTTCTTCAAGCTATGGACGAGATAATAAAGGAGGAGGAAGCCAAGGGAATAAAAATAGCTGCGGTATTGATAAAGGATTTTTTCCCGCGGAGTCGCCGAAGTCTTCGGCCGTTTGAAGATAAAGGTTTCAGAGCTTTTGAAGTCGATCACAACATGGTAATGCCAGTATTGAGCGAGTGGATCACATTCGATGATTATTTAATGTCCATGAATTCGAAGTTCAGAACAAAGGCTAAGTCAGTATTAAATAAATCGGCGGCTCTTACTGTGCGAGATATAAATGCGGAGGAAATCAGATTGCGTATTCCTGAATTGAAGATATTGTTTGATAATGTCGTGGGAAATGCGGATTTCTCGCTTGGGAAAATGGATTTGTCATGTTTACCGGATCTCCACGAGAATATGAGAGATGATTTTATTTGTAGGGTCTTTGAGTATGAAGGTAAAATCGTCGGCTTTCTGACAACTATGATGAACAAGACTTGTGTGGAAGCTCATTTAGTGGGTATTGATTATAGCTGGAATAAGCAACTTGCCATTTACAATAGAATGTTACTCGAATATGTGCGCATAGGTATAGAAAATCGAAAGAATATGATTTTCTTCAGCCGCACTGCCTCCGAGATCAAAAGTACCGTTGGAGCTTTTCCTGTGGAAATGACTTGTTTGATAAGACATCCAGGTCGACTGGGAAATTTCTTTGTAAATCTCTTGTTTTCTTATGTGAAGGCCTCACAGTCCGAGCAAAGAGATCCTTATCTTCAGAGCACCAAAGAAAAGGTGAAAAAAATGTTAGAAAGCTTTTACCCTAAATAGATATAAGTTTTATGGAATCTAAAAGGTATCCCAGTGAAGGTTTCAACGTTGTTTGGACGCCATCAAAATGTATTCACAGCGCAATATGTTTGAAAGGTTTGCCTGGTGTTTTTAGAAAAAACGAGAGGCCATGGATAAACACAGATGCTGCTTCTTCGGAAGAAATTATTGAGCAAGTAAAGAATTGCCCAAGCCAAGCTCTTTCTATTGAATGGTTCGACGAAAGGCTTATTGTTGCTCAGAGTTCTAGTTCCCTTGAGGTATCATTGATCGAGCAAGGGCCATACATCATCAAGCAATCTGTAGATATTCTGATGCCCGACGGCAGCCGAAAAAATATGCCCGAAGGTTGTGCTCTTTGCAGCTGCGGTGAATCTAATAATAAACCATTTTGCGATGGATCGCATCGTCAAAAACCGAAATCACTCGATGTAGAGTAAAAAAGCCTTTCTAAATCACCAATAACCTCTATCGTCATAACGGGAAGAAACAATATGATCACTGAAGCGGCCATTTGTTGTGAACTACAAATCCCCGAGACAGTTCCTTGGCGGTTGATGCCAATGGATCCAACTGTATAATAAGAACTGCTTTCTTTGATTTTTGGAAATGATTTTGGATGTTATCCACTAATTCTTTGCCATCATAAATGTTAGCTTCGGATAATTCACTTTCCCATGGACTAATCCACTGGTTTTTTGGAAGCAGCAACCACTGTCTTGGGCTAGATTCGAAGAAAGTAATTTCGGAACTTTTTAAATACCACCCTGCAGCGAAATGTCTGTTGAAACCCTTCGGAAGACTGTGTCCTCCAATCATTTTGAAAGGAACAAAAAGAAATCCCTTGAGCCATCCCAATGGTTTCATTTTGGGAATATGCAGTTGCTCCATGGTTTCAATGCCTTCGGGGGTCCTATGAATGTTGAGTTGCTTTACAAACTTGTTCATTTTCTCCGAAAGGCTGTCGTTTCCATTTGGACCAATCCATACTTCATGTCGGGAAGAGTTCTCGGATGCCAGATAGTATTTGCACGAAACCTCGAAATGGATGAACTCTTCGCTGATTTTATTTCGAATCAAAAAGTCTATTTCACTGTACGTTTCACCATTTCGAGTAATCTGAATATTGGATTTAATATGTTCTAAATGAGGACTACTACGCATCCAAAATTCGAAAAGTCTTTCATAGTGTTTACCTAAAAGGCGATTTTCGCTTCCGGACATGAAATTTTGCAATTCTAAAGAGTCATTTTCAAGCTCGGATAGCCAATTGGCGTGGAGCTCTGAAAGTGCGAAGTTGATGCGCTCGTTTACCCATATATGCCCTAGTTCAGGACCAGGATTGCTTAGCATAGGCTCAGATTTAATGAGCCATTCTAGATCACGGAGGTGTTTATTTTTACACATTCTTTAACAGGCTGTTAAAAAGCATAGTACTTCGTGGGCTGCGCAACTTCTATCTTTGCAAAAATTTTTTCATGAGACTACTAGAGAATATTTCTCATCCACATTGCAGAATATCCATCTTTTCGTGGAATGGAAAGTACATCATTGAACTTGAATGGGGACAATTAAAGCAATCTTTTAAGATTAGTCACGATAGTGTTAATGGAGTGGAACAAGTTAGAAAAATGGTGAATGTTCAGTTTTTGGATGAAGCATTTTTGCAGTTTCAGCAGATGCACTCCAATCTGGCCAAAACCTTTCAAGAATCACACATATGACAAATAGCAACCTAATCAGGATTTCGCTCGTGATCAATCTTTTGTTGATAGCTGCAGTGTCCTATCTTTTTTTGAGAAATTCTGGAAAAAAATCCGATTTGAACGACGTTGTTGTGTCTGAAGTGCCCGTTGCTTCAGCTTTTGCAGATACGTCGAGTGTGCGACCTCCTATTGTGGCTTATGTGAATAGCCAAAGAATTTCAGAAGAGTATCTAATGCTTGTAGATCAGAATGTCGTTTTTACCCAAAAAATGCGTAGCTCTGATAACAAATTAATGAAGGAACGAGACAAACGTCAAAAGGAGGTAGAAGAGATCCAGTCATATGTGCAGAAGAATCCGAATATGAGCGATGAGGATCTCTCGGTTCTTGAAGCAAGCATTTATGAACTGAATATGGAGTTGGATAGTTTGCAAGCCATTGAAAAGCGAAATTTGCAGATCAGCGGCGAAAAAATGCAAGGAGAGGTAGCAACAAAAATTGATGTGTTTCTGAAAAAATATGTTGCATCTAAAGGAATCGACTACGTTTTTGGGTATGATCCGTCGTTCAGAATAATTTTGTACGGCAACCCAGCTTACGATATAACCAATGAGGTTCTTGCCGAATTGAACAAGGAATATTTAGCAGAAAAGGAAGAAGAGAAAAAATGACAATCGCGCAGCAGAAACTTCAACAGAATGTAGCCGAGTATGTACTTTTTGTGTGGCAGATGGAGGATCTGGTCAGAGCAGTTTACTTTGACCATCAATCGCTACAGGATTTTATCCGTTCATACACACCGGATGACCAGGCATTTAACGACGAAATGAAGTGGTTTGGTGATTTGATGGATACTATGAAAGGTGAAAGGGTAGAGAAACGTGGACATATAAACGAAGTTCATGAGATACTCTTCGAACTTTTTTACTTGCACAACACCTTGGTGAATATCATTTGCGAAAAGACTTACATGGATTTGTATCGCACCGCGAAACCCAATATTGAGGCTTATCTTGAGCGCTCCGGCGAAAAGTCGACCAATGAAGTTGAAGCCTGTTTTGTTGCTTTGTATGGCCTTATGTTATTGCGCCTTCGGAAGGAGCCTGTAAATGACGAAACAGAGGCGGCCATGAAGACTTTTTCAAATCTTTTGGCACGCCTCTCTTATCATTATAGAATCATGAAGCAGGGTGAACAACATTTCAACTTGAACTGATTTTTGTAATCAAGAAAGTAATCTCTGTCTGAGAATAAACTCGAACTGCTGATTCTGCCTTGTGAGGTGTTGAATCATAGCTTCTTGGGCCATCATTTCGCGAAACTGATTCCAAGCTTCCTTCACCATAGTAGAAATTTCTTTCATATTAAATGGCTTAGTCAATATCCTGAAAACTTTTCCTTTGTTTACGGCTTCAACTATTGGTATGAGTTCAGTATATCCTGTTAGCAGTATGCGCTGAACATGTGGATAGTCTTTCGATACGGACTCAAGAAATTCTACACCCGACATGCTCGGCATATTGTGGTCGGCAATTACAATATTGATCTGTTCCGAATCAATCATGTTATAAGCCTCTACAGGACTCGCAGATATGAAAATCTCGAACTGATCGCGAAAATTGGCTCGAAAAGAATCGAGGTTTCCTTGATCGTCATCCAGATACAATACACGAGGCTTGTAGCCTGGATCCATCTCTGGGATTTGTGGTAAGGGCATTCCTAGGGTCATATATGTCAGGTATTAATCAGTCCTTTACTACGGTAGTTTTCCCGCACGGTTTCAAACTCACCTCTTTTTTCCTGATCTCGAACATAGAAATACTTCCAAACCCCTGAATTCATTATAAACTGATGTGTTGATAGATCAATTCCTCAATCTTCTCCGGCAATGGTAGCAAACCCAGTTTTTTGGCCATGTCCACTGATTCTTGGTCTCCAGAAATGAGATAATCGGGCCTCTCTCGGTTCCATATTATCGCAGCCTCTGAAATCTTTGGCCTTATGGTTTTCGCGAAATAATTCCCTACTTGAATTTCATCAAAATGTGAATTATTCCCGAGGTATGGAGCGGATTTGCGATTCAATGACAATGCAATTGATTTGTTTCGATCATGGGTTATTCGCTCATTCAACAATAGCAAATACTTCGGCGAAAGTCCAATCAAATAGGCATGGAGCAAGTACCAAAAGCAATTTCGATATTCGGACTGAAGCGGATCAGAAGAGAAGTAGGGCTTGATTCCGTCGAACTCCGATGCATCATACACAATCCATCTATCGAAGTGACTTGTTGGCAGAAAATCCGCCGTTTGAATGAAGTTGTGGCTGAGATAAGCTCTTTTTTCTACCATCACATAACCCGCCTTGCGAATGATAGGATCGATACTCTGAGAGGTGCCTATCCGAAAACGCGCCCGATAAAAATCCTTGTGTGCGTGCCACTCAAAGTCGGGCAGACCCACAATTAGATATCCAACAAGGGCAAATCTGAGTGCATGATGAGCATCTTCGGGATGGTGAAGCGGGTTGTCTGGATCCATTCCGCAGAGTGCGCGCATCGTGAATTTTTCGGCCGGAATGCCCAGCACCGTTTGCATCTTGTTGTCTATCACTACATGTTCATTGCTCACAGCATCGAAGAGTGTGTAGAATTCGTTGTTTCCTAGTTCTACTGAATCAATCGACGACATTATTTTTTCCACCGATACCCCTGTTGTGTACTTCCCCGATCCCTTGATAATGGATTCGTAAGCCACCTCTGGATAGTATCGAACTCCGTCAGTAATGATCTTCTCACGACCCGCATCAATCAATTTGCAATAGTCTAATACCTTTTTACTCAATCGCCCTGAAGGCTCTGGAATTTTCTCTTCGAAATTCTTCACTAGAGCTAACAATAGTGTTTTCCATGAAGGATAGGCCAATTTTTTGGGTAACTCTAGCACATTCCGTTCGCTTGTGAGCACGCGATACGGATGAAATTTGTCTTCAGCGTTCATAGGAGGTTGTGGTTAATGGTGTAGCTTGGTATGAACGAAGTTAAGTAATGCAATGCGAACTATCTAATTTTGCCAAAATTTGGAATTCTTAGTTTTTTCCGAATTTGCTGTTATTTTCCAAGTCAAGGGAACCTCTAAAAACACCTTTCCCGTTTCGACCAAATTTTAACCCAGAATCCGCATTGGAAATTTATTGCAGCGCTAACCCCCTTTGATATCAAGCACTTTCTCGATTTTTATTCTTGATGTATGAATATACACCATTAAATAAAAATCTTGCGAGAGCACTGGCTATCTGTGGGGTTTATACCAATTCTGCTTATCAAATAGTCCAAACTATTTTATGAGCATGAAGTGGTAAATGCCGTCATAGTAGCTGTTATAGGCCAATGGTGTGAAACGGAATTGGACTATTACAGATACATAAACGGTATTAGCACTTCATAGCGAATCCCAATGCGAATTTTGGGTTTAAAGTACAAGCATTTACAATGAATTTATTCGGGCCAAATCCCGCCAAATACTGCACCAAATCTCAGGTGTAGAGAATCCAGTTATGCGCCTGTTCTGAATAAAGTCAGGAGCTTGTCTTCGAAGGTATTCCTCTCCGCGAAACATAAATCAGGTTTTTAGAGGCACTCTTAATTGAATTGTCCAAAGATTGCGGGTGATTTGGCCAGATAGCCATCGGCTAACGAGAAGGAATAATGTGCTCATAAAGTTTTTCTAGAATAAGCGGAGGAATAGGAAGCAATCCCATGCGCTTAGCTATTTCTACAGCCTGAATGTCGCTTTCAGGTGTATGAAGTTTTTTACTTCGATCCCACAAATGAAGTAAACTACCCATCTTTGGTCGAATCGTCTTCGAGAAATAATTGGCTACTCTAGATTCATCGAGCTCTATTTCCTTCCCGGTATTCACAAAGACTTGATCAGATATGGCCTTTGCTATCGCCTTATGTCGGTCGTGCTTTACCCGTTCATGCATCATGAGCACATACTTTGGAGAAACATCTAGAAGATATGCATGCAACAAATATTGATAGGCATTCATGTATTGACTTTGTTTCATGCCCGAAGAGAAGTAGGGCTTTATTCCGTCAAATTCTGATGCATCATATATAGTCCAACGGTCGAGGTGAAAAACAGGAAGAAATTCTTCTCCGTCTATTCTTTCATGACTCATATATATCCTCAATTCTGCCATTACATATTCGGCTTGTTGAAGGGTTTCAATGGAGCTGCAAGAAGTTCCCAACCGCAAATTGGCCCTGAAGTAATCCTGATTGGCCCTCCATTCAAATCCGGGAAGGCATGATACCATATACGCAATAGTGGCTAATCGCACAAAGTGGTGTATGTCTTCGGGATGGTGAAGCGGGAAGGATTCATCGTGTCCGGACAGTGCGCGGATATTAAACTTGTGTTTTGGAATGCCTAGTATTTTTTCGACTCTATCGTCTACTAGCACATGTTCGTTTTTCAAAACATCATATATGCTGAAAAACTCTGTGTTTCCCATTTCAATAGCCCGCATTGCATCTAGCACCGAGCGCATATCACTCCCTTTGTGGTATCGGCCACTGGCATTTTTAACCCATTGATGAGCCAACTCCGGAAGCAAAAACTCTCCTTCTTTGCTCAATTTTTTCCGCATGCGATCAATCGTTTTGATGCATTGATGCGTCGATGCTTGAATAGAATGATTGCCTTCCAATACTTCTCCTTCGAACGAGTCGTTCACATAGTCAATGAGAAGTTTCCATCCGGGAAAAATGGTTTTACTTGTTTTGTATGTCTCTTTGTCGGATTCCCGCACAAGCGCTTTGTTAATTGTAATTGCGTTCATAGTAAATTGTTTTCAGTTTGAACAAAGTTAACATCAAGCTGCAAACAAAAAACAGTTTCCAATTTTTCGCCATTTTGTACTTCATGTTTCAAAATTGTTATATGTCGGCATTCTCTATCCCGGAAATGTGTAATTTAGTCAATTCATCAAAATGCTCCTATGATCAGAAAACCTTTCAATTTAAAGAAGTGGATAGAAGAAAGCAGAGACCTTCTCAGACCTCCAGTTGGAAATAAAAATTTGTATACTGAGTCGGGAGACTATATCATCATGATTGTAGGTGGTCCGAACGCTAGAAAGGATTATCACTTTAATGAAACAGAAGAACTTTTTTATCAGGTCGAAGGTGATATCGAAGTGGGTATTCAAGAAGATGGCCAGGCCATAACGATTCCCATCAGAGAAGGTGAGATGTTCCTGTTGCCCGCGCGTGTGCCACATCAACCAAGGAGAGGACCAAATACCGTGGGGCTGGTAATTGAATGCAAACGCGACGATAGAGAAATGGAAGACGGACTTCAATGGTATTGCGAAAACTGCAATAACCTCTTGCATGAATACCGATTTGTATTGCATAATATTGAAAAGGACTTTTTGCCGCGATTCAAAGATTTCTACGCTGACATTACCAAAAGAACGTGTTCGAAATGTGGCCATGTTATGGAAACAGATCCCAGATTTGTATAGGTGTGGAAGTTTTGCTTCGAACCAAAACTATACGTTCACATTTATGCTCTCCCGCTTTTCACGGGATTATTGGCTTTTGCGAATGAAATCAATACATGCGCGTGTGAAAATTCGGTTTAAGGGGATTAGTGCTTTGATTTTTTTCATAGCCTTATTCGGTTCTGCCTCTTCGCAATGCGGGGATGGAATTTGTCCAAGTGAAATTGTTTTTACTTCTCCCCTAATAGGCAGCTATTACTTTTCACTCGGCACGGAGTGTATAGAGGAAAATGCGATATGGCAAATAGGTGATGAGGCACCTGTACAAGGTTCTTCTGTTCTTATCTATGATTTTTCTCAATCCGGCGTCTATCCTATATCTGCTTCTTTTCTTGATCCCGATTGTAAAGATGTGGAACAAATAGTATTAGAACTCTGGTTAGATGTAGTGGTATGTTCATTAGAGATGAGCTTTGTGGCTGCTGACAGTGGTAATTATACTTTTACTGCGGTGGGTTATCCTGAAATATATCCCATGTACTGGGATTTGGGTGATGGAAGTAATTTGCAAGCTACTTGGGTGGTTGATCATCAATTTGAACCAGGTGATTACTCTGTTTGTGGCAGTGTTATATCAACTAGCTGCCCGGATACTTTGGTAGCTTGCATAGATATCGAAGTGCCTAATTATTATTGTCCTGGTGAAATTGTGTTCGAAGATAGTTGGGAATCATTTGAAATGTGCTCTTTGACCATACCGGGTTTAGCTCCAAATACGGTAGTTGAAATTCTGATTGATGACTCTTCTTATGGCATCAATTTTCTACCGACTTTTTGGCATTTTGATGGACCGGGTACATACGAAATGTGCTATACAAGCGACTCTCTTCTCAATGCCGGATGCCCGCTTTTATGCAGTGAGGTGCTTATCGAAAATTGCTGGTGGTCAGTGGGGGAGCATAATTCTCCGGCTTTAATTCTATACCCCAATCCCTGTCAAGATTTCTTGATCATTTCGGAAAATTTGTCTGGATCCTTGCACGAGTTTATTGTTTATAACGTCGATGGAAAGCAAATGGAGCGTGGAATAGCGAAGAATAATGGGTCTATCAGCACCATCAATCTCACACCGGGCTTGTATTTTGTCGTTTCTCCTCTAGGGAAATACAGACCTGCTCGGTTTTTCAAGATATAGTCTTGCTCAACGTGCAACCAAATCTTTTCTAAATATGTCTTACCATTGATTTTGGGCTTTGGTTGCCCAAACAAAAACAATACCTCAAACCTTGTAATATGACCAAACTTTTACTTTCGATCTTTATTGGCCTGTTTTCGCTGAATACCTATGCTCAGTGCAGTGATTACACAGTACAGATTTTTTCTTATGTTGCCGCCGGTGGTCCAACTAGTGTTTCTTGGCAGATTGAGGACTTAGAGAATAATGTTTTAATACCGGGAGGCACTGTAACTTTTAGTGCCTTCTCTTTTCAACAAACAATCGCAGTTTGTCTTGAACCAGGATGCTATAATCTGGACCTTGACGGTAATACGATCCTTACTCAAAACAATTTTGTAGCTACTGTTGTAGATGGCGAAACTATACTCTACCCTACTAATGACCTCGACTACGGCTCGATGTCATTGAACTACAATTTTTGTACAGACGCGGTAGAACCAACATGTGTCGCTTGTTTTACCCCGCTGGTATATAATGGCGTTCTGAACGTAAATAATTGCAGTGAACCTGTAAATCCTGAATTCACAACCTTCAATTGGAGCTTTGGTGACAACACGACGGGTGACGGACCTATGCCGGTTCACACCTATCTCGATAATGGGATTTATGAAATATGTGTTGTAATGATAGTGAGCGATGGTGAAGGAATATCGTGTGTGAGTGAAATGTGTCAGGTGATAGAGGTTAGTGGATTGGAAATATCCGATTGCCCTGTGTCTATTGGTTCAGGCCAAGCAGAGGGATGTGGAGTGATGAATTTTGAAATAGGAAGTTTTGTAGAAGGCGAAGAAGTTACATGGTTTCCCGGTGATGAATCTGGTGCTATAGAAGGAGGTCACTTCTTTTCACATACTTATGAAGAGCCAGGTTATTACAACGTTTGCGCTTTTTACACGAGTCCGGCTTGTCCCGATGGTGTTGAGCTCTGTGCAGAGATATTAGTCGTGCCTTGCGAAAACTATTGCCCAACGAGCATAAGCTATGATCAGATTGATTGTAATTCTTTTATCTTCCATTTGATTGAAGGATACGAGGGAAATGTTACTTGGAATTTTGGGGATGGCATCACAGAAAATGCTTCAAATGCGGCCGATCATTCTTATTCTGAAAATGGAAACTATATGGTAATAGCCGAATTCAGCGGTCCGGGCTGTCTTTTAGGTACGACCCTTTATTTCGAAGTCGAGGTTCTATGCGAAGCCGAATGTCCGAATGAAATAGTGCCTGTCTATCATTGTGAAGATGGAACTGTAACATTCACAGTTGTTGGATTAAATGATGATGCATCTATGACATGGTGGTGGGGAGATTTTGAAATTAATACTGATCATCCTTCTCTTACTTTAGAAACAAATAATGAAGTGATTTTTCTTTGCGCTTGGTCTGATTCGCTTGCTACCGAGGGTTGTCCTCAAGTGTGCAGTGAGTTCAATCTGTCTTGCGAAGAGGGTTGCAATCTAAATATTGATGTATTGCAAGATGGTTGTGAAATCTTGGTGCTTTCGGCCTCAGGAGTTCCCAATATTCAAACTGTGATGTGGTCAATAAACGGCGATATAGTCAATCAAGGCAATATCACAACTTTTGAATTGAGTCCAGGTGCGAATCAGATTTGTGCATGGTTCGAAGGTGAGATGTGCGGCGATGAATGGTGTGGTGTTTTCTATGGATGCGATTTTAATGAATGTCCTGAAGAAATTTGGGCGGGTGCTGGTGATGAATGCGGTGTAATGCATTTTGAAGTGGGTGGTTTTGTGGACGATGAAAATGTTGTATGGTATCCGGGTGATGAAAGCGGAGCAGTAGAAGGTGGAAGTTTCTTCACTCACACGTACTCAGAACCGGGTGTGTATAATGTTTGCGCGTTTTACACGAGTCCATTTTGCGAAGGCGCAGAACTCTGTGTAACTATTATAGTGGCGACTTGTGATATAGGTGAAGGATGTCCTGATGAAATATGGCATAGTGAAAATGACTGTGGCTATTTTGAGTTTGAAGTGGGCAACTTTCAAGAAGGCGAAAGTGTAGACTGGTACCTAGGAGATGTTTTGCTGGAAAATGAAGGTCATTTCATAACCTACCAATTTGAAACAGAGGGATCAGTAGATGTTTGTGCTTATTACACGAGCAGCAATTGTCCAGATGGCGTTTGGTTGTGCGCTACGGTTTATGTTTCACTCTGTGAAGAATGCACTGATGTAGCTTTCTCTCTCGACAGTTTTGTGGGAGATGAAGGGCCAACGTGGGTAACATGGACTCTGGCCGATCAGGGGGGTATTATCTTGTATGAAGGTTCTGCTCAATTCAACTTCGAAGATACTGGGTACGAAGAAGGCCTTTGTCTCGCCAGTGGATGTTACGTAATGAATATTTGTTCTACCCAACCATTCAATCTAGAGGCATTTGATGTCAATTTTTCAGAAAATTGGAGTGTTGTTTATGCTGAAAGTTCAAATAATTTCTTTTGTTATGGATATTCAATTCTTTTAAGTCTCAACTCCGATTGTGATGAACAGGAATGTAATAATATTGTGCTTGGCATCGATAGCTATACTGTAGAAAATGGAGTGTACGCATTGATGTATAATGTTTATGATATGGATGGAAATGTTGTAGCCGATGGAGAGAGTGAATACAATGATGAAGACCCGTATTACGACACAAATTTGTGTTTACCAGATGGTTGCTATACTGTGGTTATTCAAGATGCTTGGACAGGTGAGTTCTCTTATGAAAACTTGCAGACCTTTGTTTCGATGAATGGCCAACCACTGCCTATTGTTGAAGAATTATATATTGAAGGTGAACTTGCATCTTTTGTGTTTTCTCTAAATGGTGAGTGTCAAAATGAATGTTCCGAAAATGAAGTTACTGTTGTTATCACTAGTAGCTACATCGAAGCGGGAACTGATCTATTTAATTTTTCACTCTCTTATGAAAATATTCCAATTGAATTGCAAGAATTGATCACATGTGCAGAATGTCCTGATGAAGTTTCCTACACTTTCTGTATTCCTGATGGATGTTATGAGGTTGAATTGAATGCAGAATTCCCTTTGAATGCAGAGTTCATTTTAGTACAGGCATACATGAATGGAATTGAAATTCCAGATGCATTGCTCGAGATGATTCAGGGCGATGAAATGGGAACTTTATGGATTGGTGTGAATTCAGACTGCGAGAACTTTGTCAACGAGGATTCTGCAATAAGCTGGTACATATTCCCGAATCCGGCAACTAGTTTGCTCAATATTTCGATAGATGAAAGTGCTCAAACTCTGGTGAGAATTTTTGACACCACAGGAAGACTGGCGTTGGAAACCCAATTAAATGGATATGCAAAGCAGATCGATATTTCATCTCTTTCGGCAGGTGTATACAGCGTAATATTGATTCAAGACGATAAAATTTCTTCAAAGCTTTTAGAAGTGGTCAAATGACCAGTTTATTGATGTATAATGTCAAAGGAGTAGCATTTGCTGCTCCTTTTTTTTGATTAATTATTGAGCCACAGCTCCTTGAAATTCATGGATATGCAGTATGGTATCCGCTCATTTTCAACCAACAAAAAATTAGAAACATTCAATTTTTAGCTAAATACTTCGAAATCTGAGTTTTTGAGCATGCCAAAGGCTAAATTCGCCCTTGTCATTTAAAAGCAAGTTAAGTTCTTGAAGCTATGAATTTCAACAGATTAAACGTCATTACAGGATGGGCAGTTTTCCTTATTGCCACTATTGCCTATTATTTGTGTGTAGAACCTACAGCAAGTTTTTGGGATTGTGGGGAGTTCATTGCCACAGCATATAAACTGGAAGTAGGACACCCTCCTGGGGCTCCATTATTCATGCTGTTGGCACGTGTTTTTGGTGCTTTTTCGGATCCGCAGAATGTGGCTTTTATGGTCAATATGATGTCTGTATTGTGCTCTTCACTAACCATCCTTTTCCTGTTTTGGACCATCACACACTTGGCAAAAAAGCTTGTTGATGATCAAGACGGAATGTCAATGGGTTCTCTTATCGCCGTTTTGGGCAGTGGAGTTATAGGAGCGCTCGCATACGCTTTCTCGGACAGCTTTTGGTTTTCGGCTGTCGAGGGTGAAGTTTACGCCCTGTCATCCCTTTTTACGGCTGTCGTTTTTTGGGCAATCTTGAAATGGGAAACACTCGAAGCGAAAGGTGGAGAATTGAGGTGGCTTATTTTGATTGCTTATTTAATGGGTCTCTCAATTGGTGTTCACTTATTGAACCTTCTTGCTATTCCTGCCATTTGTTTTGTGTATTATTTCAAAAAATATCAAACTACACGAAAGGGAATTATCTGGACGGCATTGATTTCTCTCGCATTACTCGGACTCATCCAAACAGGGATCATTATTTACGCAATAAAAATTGCCAGCAAATTCGAAAAGTTGTTTGTAAATGGCATGGGTTTACCTTTCAACAGTGGTGTTATTTTCTATGTCTTGTTATTGGTTGGCCTTATCACTTTTGGCTTGATATATACTCGTCGCAAGGGAAAAGTGATGCTAAACACGCTTATTCTGGGCATAACTGTGGCGATGCTCGGTTATTGCTCGTTTGCAACCGTAGTAATACGCAGTTACGCCAATCCTCCGATTGATGAAAATAATCCTCAAGATGTGTTTTCGCTGTTGTCGTATCTCAATCGCGAACAATACGGAAACCGCCCTCTCATTTTTGGAAACTATTGGAACACACCACTCGACGACGAAAATCCTTATTCAGACGGTCCTCCTTCATTTGTGAAATCGTTTAGCGTTTATGAAACAACAAGAACTGAAAAATTAGTCCAGTCTTATCGAAACAAATTTGAAGCGGAACAATACATTGCTGCGAACCCGGACAAAAAGATGAGCCTTAAACAGGAATACATTGAAACCGGGGAAAAGAAAGGTTCCGAGCCCAATTATAAGACCGATTATTTCTTCCCACGCATGTATAGTGCGCAGGCAAACCATGAACGTGAATATAAAAAGTGGAGTAATTTTCAGAACTACAATGACCCGCGCGCGCGGGCTAAACTTGTGGAAAATGAAGCTTTCATAGCGGAACTTGAAAATTCCAAGGGCGAAATTGAATTCGTACTTTCAACGTACCAGAATGAACTGAGCCCTAAGGACCTTCAAGAATATCAATCTGAATACAAGACAACTCTTCGTGCTCTCGACAAATACTACGATAAGATGACTCCTTCATTCGGAGAGAACATGAAGTTTTTTATGAGCTATCAAGTAGGTTGGATGTACATGCGATATTTCATGTGGAATTTTGCGGGTAAACAAAACGATGTCCAAGGGCATGGCGATTTTATAGATGGAAATTGGCTTTCAGGTATAGGCATGCTAGACGCGGAAAGGCTTGGAAACAGGGATAATTTGCCTCAGGCAGCCATCGAAAACAAAGGCTTTAATAAGTTATTTCTTTTGCCTTTGATTCTCGGTCTAATTGGACTGGTATTTCAAATGTTGAAAAATCAAAAGGATTTTTCAGTCGTCATGATGCTGTTTTTGCTCACAGGTCTGGCAATCGTGGTATATCTGAATCAGTATCCGCTCCAACCCCGCGAAAGGGACTATGCCTATTCAGGGTCCTTTTATGCATTCTCTATTTGGATTGGATTGGGTGTGTTTGCCCTCTTCTATGCTGCAAAACATTTGACACTCAAAAACCTTGGTACCATTGGTGCCATGCTCGGTGGTGGATCCATTTTTATCTATCTTGTAGAAAGTGTTACCAGTGGTTCAAGTTCTTTCGGATATCACCTTATTTACATTTCCGTTGTTGTTCTTTTGGTCTTTGGACTAATGTTTCTCTTATCTAGATTTGGTATAGGCAACACCGCAAAAGGTGCTCTTGCTACAATCCTCTGCATACCTGTTGTATACGTAATGGCCAGTCAAGGTTGGGATGATCACAGTCGTGCAAAGAGAAGAACGGGTGTTGACTATGCTGTCAATTATCTAGAATCGCTCGAAGAAAATGCAATCATTTTCACAAACGGCGACAACGATACTTTCCCTCTGTGGTATGCACAAGAAGTAGAAGAAATAAGAACTGATGTGCGTATTGTAAATATGTCCCTTCTGAATACCGATTGGTACATCGATCAGATGAAGCGAAAGGCATACAAAAGTGAGCCAGTGCCATTTAGTATGGTCGAACAACAGTACAGACAAGGTACCCGAGATATTGTGGTTTTAGATAGGGGTACTGAAAAGCGTCCTGCAGTGCCAATGGATGTTTCTGCGGCTATGGAAATAGCAAAAGATGACTCCAAAACGAAGGATTATGGTGCAGGGAAAAAGTACAATTACTTCCCGACTTATTTGTTTACACTGCCAGTAGATAGCGCAACTAAAGAAATGTTCCGCCCCTTCCTCAATCCAGGAGACAGCCTTGTGAACCAATTAGAATGGTCAATAATGCAAGAAGGCGCAAACCCTCCGCGTCCTCGTCAGTTCATCACCAAAAATCAAGTAATGGTGATGGATCTTCTTGCCAATTTTGGATGGGATCGTCCAATTTATTTCGCTACTACAACAGGCTCCGATATTTATATGGGTCTCGAACCTTATTTCCAATTGGAAGGTATGGCGTACAGACTTACGCCTATTTATCATCCGCGCAATCCAAACCCGAATGTAGTTGGAGGCATTGCTCCTGAAGCAATGTATGACAATGTGATGAATAGATTCAAATGGGGTAATGTCGATCAGGAAACCTTATACATGGATGAGAACAATAGAAGAATGACTACTAATCTTAGATTGCATTTCGGAAACCTGGCCGAAGAATTTATTCGTCAAGGGAAAAAAGATAGGGCTCTCGATATTCTCAACAAAGCATTTGAAGTGATGCCCGAGAAAAATGTTCCATTCGACAGAGTTGTATGGCCGATGGCGGAAAGTTATTTCGAAGCAGGTGACTCGCTGAAAGGCCTCGAACTTAGCAAGCGCATTTTTGAATTAAATGAAGATCAGTTCAACTATTACATGTCTCTCGATGACGAGCGGAAAGTGGTGCTCGAGGAAGATGTAACTCAGCAGATATACATTAATCAACGAATGATCATGGCCATAGAGAATTCCTTAGGCATCGATCATCCGGAAGTAAAGGCACTTCAAGAAAGAGAAAATGCTATGCTGAAAGTACTGGAAATTGATCCTGGAGAGCTTCGAAAAAATCTAGGTCCGCGCAAGCCGCCAGTAAAAACAACTCCTTTGTACCGCGATACGATCATTGGAAGAGATACTGTGCGGCTTAAAATTTAATCTGATTGGCACAGTAGAAACATCTTCTTGGAAATAATACCTCGCCCCTGAATGGAATGATTCAGGGGCGATTTTTTGGCATCTATAAACCCGAATCACGCGATGGAGATATCGGAATTCATAGGTCGAACCATTACTTTGTTCCATCGTGTAGATTCGCGAATCTCGCAGCGCATTAACCTCAAGATACTTCCAATGCGCAATGCGGGATAAACTGAATTTTATTTTCATTGGCCAGAGTTAAACCTAGAATCCGCATTGGAAATCTATTGCAGCGCTAACCCCCTTTAATATCAAGCACTTTCTCGATTTTTATTCTTGATGTATGAATATACATCATCGAATAATAATCTTGCGAGAGTAGGTGCTATCTGCGGGTTTAGCACTTCATAGCGAATCCCAATGCGGATTCTGGGTTAAAATCATGGATGTGGCTTCTATAGAGTAACTTTATGGTCATGATTACGTTGAAATTTAACGGCCTATTCAACGAATATTATAACAATTCTACTTATTAAATGGTCCAAACTGTTTTATAAGCATAAAGTGGTAAGTACCGTGAGAGTAGCTGTTGTAGACCAATGATGTGGAACGGAATTGGACTATTACAGATGCTAAACGGTATTATACCCAAACTGCATTACTTGAGGTGCCCTCGTAAGAATCTTCGAATAAGTCAAAGTTATATTTTACATTCGTCGAAAACGTGAATGGCATAAAGTTCCCTTAACTTGAATCTGGATCTCAAATCAATATGAAAGTATCTCAATCTATATGGACCTCCATTGGAGGTTGGCCCGAGCCTGATAAAGAGATCAATCCTCAACTTGTTCTTGTATTCGGTGGAATTGATCAGATTGGCGATGGATCAGTTTATCAACGTTTGAAAACCTGTTATCCACTTGCAGACGTTGTCCTTGCCAGCACCGCGGGTGAGATACACTCGAATCAAGTTTCTGATGGAACTATAGTGGCTACTCTTATAGAGTTTGAGCATACTAAAACAAAGGCAATTTCTGTTGATGTAACTGCACATCCTTCAAGTTATGCTTGTGGTGTTGAACTGTCGCAAAAGTTGAATTTGCCGGATTTAAAACATGTATTAATCATCTCAGATGGCACTCGCGTAAATGGTGATGAACTTGTAGCGGGGATTAACGAATCTATCGCACCAAACGTGCTTGTAACCGGCGGACTTGCAGCAGACTCAGGACGATTTGAAAGCACACTTACCGGATTAAATGAGTTGCCAAAAGCGGGAAAAATTGTGGCCGTTGGCTTTTATGGCGATAAAATCAGGATAGGTCACGGCTCACAAGGTGGCTGGGATATTTTTGGTCCTGTGCGCACAGTCACTTCCTCCGAAGGAAATAAATTACTGGAGCTCGATGGAAACAGTGCTCTCGAATTATACAAGAAGTACTTGGGTGAAAGAGCAAGTCAATTGCCGGGTTCTGCTCTTCTGTTTCCATTGTGCATTTTGGGTGTCGATGGATCTCAACTTGTTAGAACTATATTGAGTATTAACGAAGAGGAAGGTGCTATGATTTTTGCCGGAGATATCCCGATAGGTGCAAAAGTCCAGTTTATGATGGCAAACTTCGATCGTCTTGTCGATGGTGCATCTATTGCCGCTGAGGAGAGCCATGTAAAGTTGAATAATGTGCCGCCCGATCTAGTCTTAATGATTTCTTGTGTTGGAAGAAAAATTGTTCTCGATCAACGCGTAGAGGAAGAGGTTGAATCTGTGGTTGATGTTTTTGGCGAAAAGGCCGTTTACTGCGGATTTTATTCAAATGGCGAAATCAGCCCACTTTCCAATTCTGTAGATTGTTCTCTTCACAATCAAACCATGACAATCACAACGTACTCTGAATTGAAATAGCGCTATGGATGAACTACACAGACTTCTCCAAAGACAGTTGAAAAAATATCTGCCTGGTTTCGTTCCGAATGATTTAAAGTTAGAAGCACTTGTGCGTGCAGTAAACCAGAGTTACATACACTTTGAGAATGATCGTGCCTTGGTTGAACGTGCCATGAAACTCAGTAGCGATGAAATTTGGGAGAGCAAACAACATATATTGGCCGACAGCCTGAGGCAAACCATTCTCATTGATTCGCTCAAGAATACCATTCATCAAATTAGCCCAGAGGTTCATATTCATGACGACACGGATCTGCTCAAAATTGCCGATGTATTAGGTGCCGAAATTCTCAAACGAAAATTGGCGGAAGAGGAACTTAAAGAAGCAAACAAAGCACTTGAAAGTTTGATGAACGCAAGACAGTCTTTCCTCCTAAGCATTTCACACGAAATACGGACACCCTTGCATGCCATTACGGGTATGACCAACCTACTCAATCAAACTCCTACCTCTGAAACACAGAAGGAGTATCTGAAGATAGTGCAGAGTAGTGCCGACGGCTTGCTCGTTATTCTGAATGATCTTTTGGATATGGGAAAGATTGAAAGCGGTAAGTTCAGTCTTGAAGAAGTTGATTTTAAGCTCGACGATATTTTTGATACACTCTACAAGAGCATGAGTATTCGTGCGGCAGAGAAGGGGATTGAATTGCTTGTGGAGAAGGATCTCGGTCTAAGAGAATATCTGTTAGGTGATCCTACACGATTAAATCAAGTGCTTACAAATTTATTGGCCAATGCGATCAAGTTCACTTTGGCAGGAAGGGTGCATCTTCAAGTGAGCAAAATCAAGGAAAATGAAAATGAAGAAGTGCTTCTCTTCAAAGTAGCTGATACTGGAATTGGAATTGAACCGTCTCGATTGGAAGTGATTTTCGAGCAATTTGCTCAAGAGGATAAATCCGTAGCTCGGAAGTTTGGTGGCACTGGTTTGGGATTGAGTATTTCGCAATCATTAGTCGAAATGATGGGGGGAAAAATCAGCGTCGAGAGCATCAAAGGTCAAGGATCCATTTTTCAATTTTGTATTCCATTGAAAAAAGGACAACAGGTAAGCCAAACTGAGGAATTCAAAATGGATGCTACAGCACTGCATGGTCTTCGGGTTTTGCTGGCCGATGACAATGAAATTAATCGATATTTGATCCACGCAATTTTCAAGAATTGGGGTATCAATGTGGTCTCTGCTGCCGATGGAAGAGAGTGTATTGACATTCTACGTAAAGGCACTTTCGATATGATTTTTATGGATCTTCAAATGCCTGAACTTGATGGATTTGAAGCAACAAAATTGATTCGATCAGAAATAGATCCGAATATCCCCATTATTGCCATTACAGCCAATGCACTCAATTCCGAAGTAGAAAAATGTCGTAAACTTGGTATGGACGACTACATTGTAAAACCATTCAAGTCTTCGGAGTTGTATAATGTCATGTTGAAACATTCGAATAAACCTCTGTCTGATTTTAACTCTTCTTCAAATGGAATTCTATCACGTTTTAGTTTAGATCGATTGAAGAATTTATACAACAACAATCTAGATCAAGTGCGCGGAACAACTTTCATTTTTATTGAGCAAATGGATATCGAATTAGAAAAATTGATGCAGTCCCGAGGAAAACCAGAAAAGGAAAAAGTTGAGGCAATAATTCATAAAATGAAACCGAATCTCGAATTATTTGGAATGGACCTGCTACTCGCCGAAGCTCTGAAAATGTTGTCTGTGTTTGAAATGAAGAAACGGTCGCTTTGGGGCATCTCTATTGTTGAATTTGTGGATGTAGCCGCTAATGAGCTCTTGATTGCCAAGCAAATTTATCAGAAGACGTTCACCGAGTTTGGCTAACTAGTTGATATATAGATAGCTGCGGCTCTATGGGGCAATGTTGGTACAAATTGCTTAATTTTGCATCTTGATTCTACCTGACTCAAATTTGAAAAAGCGACTGGCGATTCTAGCTTCAGGCGCAGGTTCCAACGCTCGCAACCTTATTGAGAATCTCAAAGGTTCGGATAAAGCAGAGGTAGTGCTCGTTTTAACCAATAGAAAACATTCGGGTGTGCTCAATGTTGCCGAAGAAAATGATATCAATGCATTGTGTGTTGGAGGCCAAGATTTGAGCAGAGAGGGTGTTCTACTGGGAATATTGAACGCTCATGATGTTGATGCTGTCGTACTGGCAGGCTTTCTGCTTCAGATACCGGAAGATGTCATTAAACATTTTGAGGGAAAAATGGTGAATGTTCACCCTTCTCTTTTGCCTGCCTATGGTGGCAGAGGAATGTATGGGCAATTTGTGCATGAAGCTGTTTTTGCAAACAAGGAAAAGCAGTCAGGCATCACAATTCACTTGGTAAATGAGCACTACGATGAAGGTAAAGTGTTGTTTCAGGCTAGAGTAGATATAGATACCAATGACAATGTTGAGGTAATAGAAAGGAAGGTTCGAGAATTGGAGATCCGTCACTTTCCCGCAGTTGTAGTAAAATGGGTTACGGAAATGGATTCTGCCAAAAATTCTCAAACAGTATAATATTCACTATAAAGGATTGATTATTGTTAATAATATGGCAAGGACAAGGGTAGGAGCGAGGCCTGTCTTATTACATTTGAAAGTAGCTAAACTTGATTTGAGGCATGAGTGAAGAAATGAGAGATCAGCACTATGCAGAGGAACTAGTGCATAAGTATGAAGAAATGGTCGCGAGAAACGAATCGTATTATTTCGACGTAGACCAGTTCGAAGAAATAATCGACTTTTATTGCGACGATAGTAAATACGGGATTGCCCTTAAGGTAATTGAATATGCCTTTACACTCTTTCCCGAAAATAGCACCTTGTCGCTCCGCGAAGTCCAGATTCTTGCGGAATTAGGTCAACTGACTAAAGCCTTGAGCCGTCTGAAAGGCTTGCGTAAGTTCGAACCTCAGAACGAAGAGGTTTTGCTCACAATGGCATCTATATACAGCCAATTGCGCGAGCATAAGATGGCTATAGAACTGTATAAAAAAGCCCTTGAGTTCGCCGGAGAGGAACTCTTCGAGGAAATCAATATGGAAATCGCTCTAGAATATGAGAATATGGATCGCTTTGATAAGGCGATCGAAGTCCTCCATATTGCTCTGGATCGTCAACCCGAAAATGAAACCCTGCTTTACGAACTGGCTTATTGCTATGAAATGAGCGATCGTATTGCTGAATGCATTGAGTACTACACTCGTTTTATCGATAAATTTCCCTATAGCTTCCCTGCTTGGTACAACATGGGAAATGCTTACCAAAAGCTCGAACAACTCGACGATGCAGTGAAAGCCTATGATTACTGCCTAGCTATTCAAGAGGATTTTGTGCCTGCGATTATGAATAAAGCTCACGCTTTGTTCAAACTAGAAAAATACCATGATGCCATCAAAGTTTTTGAAGAGTCTTATACTTTCGAATCTCCGCAGGCAAATACATACTGTCACATAGGCGAATGTTTCGAGAAGTTGGGCGAGTTGGACAAGGCTTTGTTTTACTACAAGAAGAGTTCTCAGTGCGACGAATTTTACGGTGACGCATATATCGGAATGGGAATTGTTTTCGATCTTCTGGGCAAAACTTCTGAAGGTATAAAGTACATGGAACAAGCGGTTTCACTTGAACCTGAAAATGTGGATTACCAACTTTTTTTGGCCGAATTACTCAACAAAAAGGGAGAATTCGAACGTTCAGGTTCCATATATGAGCAACTTTCTAAACGTTTTGCAGATAACGAAGATGTTTGGATGGACTTCGCTGATTGGGCTTTTGTGAAAAAAGATCTGAGCATGGCTTTAAATCTTATCAATGAAGGTTGGAGTCATAATCCTCAAAGTGATGACCTTGGATTTAGAAAGGTAGCTTATCTCCTTGCCCTAGGAAATAAGGCAGAAGCCGAAGAACTGCTTGTAAGACTTATGTCCAATAATTCGGAAGGCGGAAGAGACTTGGCAGAGTATTATCCTCCTATCCAAGAAAATCAGTTGTTTATTGATTTGATCCGTGGTATTAATCCCTAGGTTTGTAGCTATATGCATTTTGATTTGAAATTCATTCCCGAAAGACCGGGAAAACCAAGAAACTCAGGTGTCACAATGGTCATGGACAAAGGCCTGAGCATTCGCGAAGCGGAAAATCTTGTTGAGAACTGCAGCGATTATATCGACATGATCAAACTTGGGTTTGGTACTGCCTACTTTACCAATAAGCTTCAAGAAAAGATTAAGCTTTATCAGAGCAACAACATTCGCGTTTATGTGGGTGGCACGCTTTTCGAAGCTTTCTATGTGCGAGATCAATTGGATGAATACCGCCGTGTTTTAGATAAATATGGCTTGGATATGCTCGAGGTGAGCGATGGTTCGATAGCGGTTCCGCATGACGATAAATGTGAAGTGATCAAATCTTTTGCGAAGGATTACACTGTTCTCTCAGAAGTAGGTTCCAAAGAAGAAGGTATTCTTATCTCTCCGGCAAAGTGGATCAAAATGATGCAGGCGGAGTTGCAAGCTGGTAGCTGGAAGGTAATTGCCGAGGCCAGAGAAAGTGGTACTGTTGGTATTTACAGACCAAATGGAAGTGCGCACGTAATGCTTATCAATAAGATTATTCAAAAAATAAAACCTGATGACATCTTGTGGGAAGCTCCTAAAAAACCTCAGCAGGTTTATTTTATAGAGCTCTTTGGTACGAATGTCAACCTAGGCAACATTGCCGAGAACGACCTGATACCTTTAGAGTGCCTGCGCGCCGGATTGAGAGGCGACACATTTTTCCAATTCCTGCCCTCTGATATCAGAGAGAAAATGAAGCCTTAATCCCAATGATTACAAGAGTTTCAATGAGAGAAGTATCTGCTTCAGAACTCAAACAAATGATGGATTTCAATGTGGATTTCCAATTGATCGATCTTCGCGAAGAGCATGAATTGCACGAATGCACCCTCAATGGAACTCATATCCCTATGGGCGAAGTCATAGAAAAAATTAATCTTATTCGCAGAGATGTTCCCGTGATCATGCATTGTAGATCCGGTAAAAGAGCTGCAGCAGTGATATACGCCTTGGAAACCAAATTCAGTCTGACCAACCTCTGCAACCTGCGAGGTGGAATACTTGCATGGGCTGAAGAAATTGATCCCCAAATCATGAAGCATTGAGGTGCACTCGTGCGAAGCATCTTTTCAATGCAATTTTATTCGGTGGTTTAAATTAGACTCAATCTACAAAAAATAATATGGACATCATTAAGGGGTTTTTGGATTTCGTTTTGCACTTCGATATATTCCTGAAAGATTGGATCGTTACATACGATATGTGGGTATATCTCATTCTTTTTGTAATTGTTTTTTGCGAAACCGGTCTTGTTGTAACTCCTTTACTTCCCGGCGACAGCCTATTATTTGCAGCTGGAACTTTTGCTTCTCCCGACAAAATCACGGGAGAAACACCACTCGAGTTGTCTATTCTTTTCCCTGTTCTACTTATAGCCGTTTTCCTCGGCGACAATACAAATTATTTTATTGGTAGAAAATTGGGTCCAACTGTCTTTGATGGAAAAGTGAAATTTCTGAAGAAATCTTACCTCGATAAAACAAAGGCTTTTTATGAAAAACATGGTGGTAAAACCATCATACTGGCACGTTTTGTTCCAATCGTAAGAACATTTGCTCCTTTTGTGGCGGGCGTTGGCGCAATGACCTATAGGAAATTTTTGAGTTTTAGTATCATAGGTAGTATCTTATGGATAACGGTTGGATTGCTTGCCGGTTATTATTTCGGAAAATTGGATTTCGTACAAAATAATTTTTCGCTCATCATGCTGGGCATTGTTGTAATTTCTGTTCTTCCAGTTGTCATCGGTTTGATATCTTCCAAAATTGGGAAGAAAAAAACAGCATGAAAAGATATGGCCTCATAGGTCGTTCTCTGACTCATTCTTATTCTCAGAAGTACTTTCGTGAAAAATTCGCGCGACTGAAAATTGTCGATTGCGATTATGAGCTTTTTGAGCTCCGCAGTATCGAAGAGTTGAAAAATTTAATCACATTGAATCCTGAATTGTGTGGTTTTAATGTAACGATTCCATATAAGCAAGTTGTAATCTCTTATTTGGACGAAATATCTTCTGAAGCAAATGAATCAGGTGCTGTAAATACTGTGCTTATTGATCATACCAAGAAACTGATAGGCTACAATACAGATGTCATTGGTTTCGAAAAATGCCTTAGACCTGTCCTGCAAGGTCATTTGCAACGTGCTTTAGTTCTCGGAACAGGCGGTGCCTCCGCAGCAGTGGTCTCAGTGCTGAAAAAGTTTGATATCAAGTATCACTTGGTTTCATCTTCTGGAAAGTCAAATGCCATAGGATATAAGGATTTGAATGATGCCATCATCTCATCT
>JAWXBG010000162.1:0-3224 GCA_034439875.1 Flavobacteriales bacterium | reverse complement strand
TCAAATAATCCCGCATTGCGCATTGGAAGTGTCTTGAGGTTAATGCGCTGCGGGATTCTCGAATCTACACGATGGAGCAAAGTAATAGTTCGACCTATGTATTCCGATATCTCCATCGCGTGATTCGGGATAATACCAATTCTGCACAATAAATAGTTTCGACTTTTATATATGCAGAAATGGTATAACAATGCGTTCTTTGTCCCCGAAAAGACTAGAGGGGTTTTTGGAGATTCCTTAGAGTCGCGAAACAAGACTTACATACAACTCCGTTAAAAACACTTCGGCCTCTTTTGCTGTTGTAATAATCTCCTCAACGCTCACTGGTTTTAGGTTCTCGGGATCACATTCATCTGTAAGCACAGAAATACAGCAACAAGGTATCTTCATGTGATTGCAAGCTATTACCTCTGGAACGGTACTCATTCCTACTGCATCACCTCCTATGATTCGCAAATAGCGATATTCCGCTCTGGTTTCAAGATTGGGACCTTGCACCGAGACATAGACACCTTTATGCAAAATGATCTTCTTCTCATCCGCAATTTTTCTGATCAAATCATTGAGTTTACTGCTATATGGCTGTGACATATCGGGAAAACGAAGCCCCAACTCTTCGTCGTTTTCTCCTCGTAAAGGATTCTCCGGTTGAAGATTGATGTGATCGTCGACCAGCATTAAAGTTCCCTTTTTGAAGGAAAGATTAAGCGCTCCAGCCGCATTGCTCAGAAGAATATTTTTTGCTCCTAGGACCTTCATTACTCGCACTGGAAGCACTACTTCATCCATTGTGTAGCCTTCGTAGTAGTGAAATCTACCTTGACAAGCCAAAATTTTCTTTCCTCCTAAAGTCCCAAATATGAGCTTTCCAAAATGATATTCAATGGTGGCTACAGGGAAATTGGGAATCACGTTGTAACTAAACTCTTTGATCACTTCTATTTGAGTAACAAGATTTCCAAGTCCAGTCCCGAGCACTATTCCCACCTCTACTCCATCGATTCCCTTTTCCTTCAACCAGTCGCAAGTCTCTTGTAATGTTTGATTCATAAAATTCATTTTTTCAGTTTTCTATTTTTCGATAATTCGCACTCCAATCATTTCTCTTCAAATCCAATCAAAAATTTGATAATACTCCATTTCATTTGTGCGCAAAGCTACTTGATCTTTTTTTCCTTTTAGCTCAATGGTTTCAATGAATGTCTTTATACTGTGATACGCCTCATTCGCTCAGGTAAGTCTTCTTCAATATCTACATCTCTGAGAATAGAAATACTTCCAAAAGAGAGTGAGTTTCTTCGAATTGCCTTGATGGTTTGCTCGAGCAGTTTATCGGTGCTCCAAGGCATTTCTTCAAATAATTCTCTGTGATGAGATTTCATACCAATGAGATAATAACCACCGTCTTTCGCTGGACCTAAAACAACATCCATTCTTGTTAAACAGTCTAGTGCAGATTTTACATGCTGCTCTGTAAGTTCAAGACAATCTGTTCCCAACATAATCACCGCACCCGATTTTTTGTGAAATGTAGAGGCAAATGCATGCTCCATTCGGACTCCTAGATCGCCGTCGGTTTGTTCAATTGTGTTGTACCCCAAATCATGAAACCACTGGGGATTTCCGGCTGCAAAAACTGTGAGCGATTTGCCAACTTCATTCAGAACATCAAAGGTGTGATTCAACAATTGGCAGTAAATAGCCAGGGCGATATCTTCACCAAGTGTTGCGGCTAGGCGCGTTTTTACTCTACCCAATTCCGGTGGTCGGGCCATAAGAATGATATGCTCATTCATACTTTTTTGTGCCTTTGTTCAACCACTTGCCCCACTTTGCACTGTATGGGTGGATGTCAGGTGTAACTCCCTTTTCATTTTCGACTTCATAGCCCATGTTCACCCAATAGAAAATTCCGCCCCAAAGATTTTGCACATTAGAAAATCCGCTTTTCATAAGTTTTTCTACAACCTTTCCGCTTCGATATCCCACAGAACAATAAACCACAATCTTCGAGTCTTTTGGTAAATCGTTCAATTGAGCGAGATCAAAATTGTCGTAACCCACCCAGCGGGAACCAGCTATATGCGACACCTGATATTCCTCTTTTTCGCGGGAGTCAAGCAATACATATTGTTCCATGGAATCCTTGATCTCTGTAGATCTCACAATAGGACTTTTACCGGCCATGTCATTTGCCATTTCATCGAAAGTCTTTTGACTACATGCCCACAATGCTGGTAGAAAAAAGAGGAGGAGGAATATTCGACTTGTCAATTTCATTGGGTATGAATTTACTTCTTATTCAGAGACCAGTCGTATTCACCGTATGCAACAGTGGCGCTGGCATCAATTTGAACGGAAGAATATTGGTTGAGAAAAGAAACAAGGGTACGGTTATTCGCAAAATCGTCTTTGAACCATTCAAAAATCTTGGAAATCTGAATGGAATTCGCGGTAATCTTGTTGTATTTGGAGTTATTGATGAAAGCTTTGGTAAGGGAGGCTAGGGTCTTATTCAAGTTTTCGGCGCGAAAGGCTTTGTTATAAAGCGGTGGACAAGATTTGGCTCCACAGTTGATGGCAAAATGAATACGAGGATCATTGTATTTTTTTCTAATAATCGTATTCTCCAACTGATTGAGACTATATTTTTTATCTTTCAAAAGAACATTCAAACCATCCCACGGTAAGTCGATATCATTGATACTCTTCACCGGATAATGGTCGCAGATAAGTTTGATGGTATAAATATTATAAGCATTGATCCAAAAAGCCATTTGCTGCTCTCTTGTCCAATATCCCTCGGGAATCATTGCTCCAATTGCTTTTACGGTGGCAGCAAATCCGGTATCTGCTTTCAGGGCCGCATAATTCACTTCACCCGCAGCCGTCACATGCCTTGAAAGCACGTCATCCCAGGTTTTGGCATAAATTTCGTTGGGATCCTCGAGCACACTCACAGTGGAAATAGTCACTCCTTCCGCTTTGTTGTCCCATATCACGGAAGACAATATCGGGAATGCCATAAACATAAAAAATGCAAATTGAGTCATTGTTAGGAGGTATAAAAAACTACTATCATGGGTCAAAGATCGAGCCTATCTTAATCTTCGTAGTGTGGATATTGAAAATAATACAATTATGTTACAAAACATCTTGAACATTGAACCCAGAATCCGCATTGGAAATCTATTGCAGCGCTAACCCCCTTTGATATCAAGCAC
>JAWXBG010000161.1:0-47022 GCA_034439875.1 Flavobacteriales bacterium | reverse complement strand
ATGTTTGCTTTGGCCTATGGGACTTCTGAGATAACGAGGGATAAAACTGTAAAGGCCATCGCATCATTTCTCAGAACAATGATCAGTGCAAATTCCAAATTCGATCAACAGAGAATAGGCACATACACATTTACACCCTCAGAAGAAAACGGCTTCAATCTTTTCCTGGCTGAGGGAGGTAGTCCTGAAGACGTTCCGGGAGGTGCATTCGGAGCAGATTGCTTCCATTGCCACGGTCATGGTGCTATGCAAATGACTGACTATCTTTTTCACAACAATGGTTTGGATGCCACGTTTGCCGATCTTGGGGTTGGAGGAATTACGGGAAATGAATTAGATATGGGTAGATTTAAAACACCTTCATTGCGCAACATAGAATTGACAGCACCCTATATGCACGACGGACGTTTCAACACACTTGAAGAAGTTATAGGCCATTACAACAGTGGAGGAGTGGCGTCACCAACGGTGGATCCATTTATGAAGTACTCTGTTGGAGGATTGCAGTTGACCGAGCAGTCTAAATTGGACTTATTGGCGTTTCTGAAATGTCTTACCGATACCTCATTTATTAGCAATCCACATTTCAGCGACCCACATTGAGGGAAGCTACAAAATAACATGGAAGATCGTTATCGGGAGTATTTGCATCAAGCGAGCAGCAATCGCAAGGAGAATAAAAAGCTGTTGCAGCGTTGGGGCAAAAATCCCCCGAATAATTTAGACCAGCAATTTCATGTTCAACATGACAAGGCATTTGAAGAGATTGAATGTCTCCAATGTGCGAATTGTTGCAAGACAACAAGTCCGATATTTCGAAATGTAGACATTGATCGGATCTCTCATCATCTGGGAATAAAACCATCTGCATTTACGGAAAAATATTTGCATGTAGATGGCGACGGCGATTGGGTGTTGAATTCTGCACCTTGTGCCTTTCTGGGTTCGGACAACTACTGCAGTATATATGAAGATCGTCCGAAAGCCTGTCGTGAATATCCACACACCGATCGGAAGAACATGTATCAGATCATGGACCTCACCTACCGCAATTCATTAATATGTCCGGCGGTGGCGCGGGTGGTTGAGAAGATGAAGGCTTTAGTATGACCATTTCCATTTCAGGAATACTCATTGTCAACCTGCACTAGTCTAATTAACATTTGTTCAATTCTCCAATAGTTTCCTTACCCCATCAAAGAGAATCCTAAACCTTAGGATGTACATTGGAGAAGTAAACTGCTGATCTATTTCCCTATTGTTTTTCAGCATTAAGCGATAGCCCACTCCCCCACCAATTCCAAATATTCCTAGTACCTGATATTCCACAATCATTGATGGCTCATATAAAACAATGTTGTTTCGCTCGACTACGTATCTAGCGCCATACTTCTCGTAGGTCAAGAAACTCCTTCCAAAACCAATTTGAACCGGTATATCTGCTTGCCAGTTGTTCTTTTTATAAAATACATACTCCACAAATGGAGCGAGATATTGAAACCGGATATCGGCTTTCACGGACCCCTCATTGGTTTGAACACTTTCCAAAAAGTCGGTATTCAACCAATTGTATCCTAGACCTAGGATCATCCTATTCCCAAAAGATACACCAACCTTCACCCCTCTGATTTGAGCGCTTTTGCCTGTAATAAATGAATTACGGGAATCAAGCTTACCTGTAAGAGTCGGCTTTTTTGTGAACACATTTTTTAATGAATCAGAGAGATTCACAGATTGAGCATAGCCCTCAAAAGTGCTACCTATCAACAGAAGAAATAGAAAAAAAAAGAAAGTCCGCATTTTTATCCTTGAGGTATAAAAATACGGACTTGCTGAATACTTTTTGAAGACTTCCTTAGTGTCCGTGTTCTCCGGCCTTTAGAGGGACGTTTTGAGGCACGAAATCCTCTTCATGCTCGGGATTGCTATAATCATATGCCCAACGATGTACTTCAGGAATGGCACCTGGCCAGTTTCCATGAATATGTTCTACAGGCGTGGTCCACTCGAGTGTATTTGAACCCCAAGGATTTTGAACAGCTCGCTGACCGTAGAAAATGCTATGGAAGAAATTGAACAAGAATAAAATCTGAGCCGCCCCTCCAACAATTGCGAACACAGAAATAATAGGGTTTAGATCTGCAGTCCACTGAATCATGTCGATGTAGCTATTTTCATAATATCGGCGCGGAGTTCCCGCCATTCCGATAAAGTGCATCGGGAAAAACACACCGAAACCACATACCAATGTCAGCCAGAAATGTGCATATCCGAGCTTTGTATTCATCATTCGTCCAAACATCTTCGGGAACCAATGGTATATGCCTGCAAACATTCCAAAAATCGCTGACAATCCCATTACAATGTGGAAGTGGGCGACGACGAAATAAGTATCATGCACAGTTACATCCAAAGCTGAGTCAGCCAGGACGATACCTGTAAGACCACCCGTTACGAAAGTTGAAACCAAGCCAATCGAAAACAACATGGCCGGTGTGTAACGAATATTACCTTGCCACAAAGTAGTAATGTAGTTGAAGGCCTTTACAGCCGAAGGTATTGCAATCAATAGCGTTGTAAACACGAATACCGAACCTAAAAATGGGTTCATACCGGTGATATACATGTGGTGACCCCAAACAATAAATGACAAGAAACCAATGGCGAGGATTGAACCCACCATCGCCTTGTATCCAAAGATCGGTTTGCGTGAATTGGTGGCAATAACTTCTGAACTAATTCCAAGAGCTGGAAGCAATACGATGTACACTTCAGGGTGTCCTAGGAACCAAAATAGGTGTTGAAACAAAAGCGGCGAACCACCGGTGGCCTCAAGAGCACCTACAGCGGCATTCGGGTCTGTAGAGTTGTTGGTTGCAATGTAGATGTCAGATAAATAAAATGCCGTTCCAAAACTTCTATCCATTACCAACAATACTGCGCAGGATACAAGCACAGGGAATGACAGAACCCCTAGAATTGCTGTTACCAAAAGAGCCCAAATTGTTAGTGGAAGTCTAGTCATAGACATTCCTTTGGTACGTAGATTAATGATGGTTACGATATAATTCAAACCTGCCAAAAGTGATGAGGCAATAAACAATACCATCGACACGAGCCAAACGGTCATACCTGCACCAGATCCTGGAATTGCTTGAGGAAGTGCTGAGAGCGGTGGATAAATTGTCCAACCACCAGAAGCGGCACCACTCTCAAGGAAGAGGGAACTTACCATCAAAACACTTGAAAGGAAAAATGCCCAATACGACAACATATTCAAGAATCCTGAGGCCATATCACGAGCACCTATTTGCAGTGGGATAAGCAAATTCGCAAATGTTCCTGAAAGGCCTCCTGTGAGTACAAAAAACACCATGATGGTACCGTGAATAGTTACCAGAGCTAGATAAGCATTCCTATCGAGAATACCGTCTTTTGCCCAACGATCGCCAAGCATCATGTTTAGGAATTCAAATTTCTCGCCAGGCCATCCCAATTGAAGACGGAACAAAATCGATAAAACAACTGCCACAACACCCATTACAATTGCTGTAATAAGGAATTGACGCGAAATCATTTTATGATCCTGCGAAAAAACATATTTTGAAATCCAACTTTCTTTGTGATGGTGATGGCCGTGATCGTGACCATTCTCATGATTATGATCCATCGCTGCGTGTTCTCCCATTGGTCTATCTTTTAGAATCTTGTATTGTTAGGGCAGTTGCCTGAACAGTGTCTTTTTTTAGGCTATCGGAAGGAGTTGTTAATTCGGGCTCTGTGGCCGGTACTGCCACACCTCCAAAAGTCTTTTGTTTTGCCAACCATGCTGCATATTCTGCAGGCTCATCCACCACTAGTGCAATTTGCATGTTGAAGTGAGTCACTCCGCACACTTTGTTGCAGTACAACACATAGTTGAATTCGGGGTCATTGAGCTTTTGTCTCATCTCTGTCGTAGAGATTGTAGGCACCATTTTAAATCTCGTTGGCACACCGGGAACAGCATTCATCTGCGCCCTGAAGTGAGGCATAAAAGCGGAGTGTATCACGTCCTGAGATTTAAAGATAAATTCTACTTCTATGCCTTTTGGTATATGGAATTCACCTTTGACAATATTATCGTCTGCCCCGGCTGCCCAACCACTCACACCACTTAAATCAAATTCTTTTAAATCTAGAATTCTTTGCTTATGACGTTTGTGTCTATACAATTGGTCTTTCATTACTTCAACCGCACTTTCAGGAAGAGTCGAAAGCACCGCATTCGCCTCAAGTGTCGTTTCAATTTCTTGAATAAGAGAATCAATAGAATGAATTTCCAAGCTAATAGCACCTTCCGAAACCATTCCCATCGCATTCGTTGTTGAAATCAGATTCACATTAGCCGATCCAAAAACCTTGTCTGATCCTGGGTAGCGCGCAGTCCAGTCGAATTGTCTCGAGTAAATTTCTACTTGAATTGCATCTTTCCCCGCAGGCCCGGTCATGTTGTTCCAAGTGATCAAACCATATACAATTACAAAGGCCATTGTAACACCGGGAACCATAGTCCACAGCATTTCTAGTCTATTGTCGTGTACAAAGAATCTCGCCTTGCGGTCTTTCCTGTAATAGTACTTGTAAGAAACCCAAAATAGCAGACCATTCACAATGAAGAACATGATGGTGATCATCCAAATGTTCACATTCATGAGTTTGTCAACAGCTACACCATGCTCAGATGCCGCTTCGGGCAAGTAATCTTGATATTTTACATATAGCACGATTGTGAAAAAGAAAAACACAAACATCCATACAAGCATGAGTGTTGCATTCATCTTATTGTCCGCGTGGGAAATTTCTTCTTCGCGGGTCTTTCTTAGAGACCTTGTTAATTCATAGACCTTGGTTAGTTGGGCTATCGCAATGACGCCCAGAACTATGACCAGCAGTATCAGAAGTTTCATCTTATTTCTTCAAGTTTGTTAACTACTTCCTCGTTTCTTCTAACTAATTATATTTGGTGTTGTTCACTTTCCTTGATGAACGGATGGTTCACCGGAATCAATCTCACTTTGCTAAGCGCATTCAGCGTCAGGTATGTGAACAAACCTAAAAACCCTAAAAACATTCCTATTTCAAACCACCCTATAAAATGGGAGTGACCATGAGTTGTACCAGGAACAATGGCAACATATAGATCGGCAGCATGCCCAAAGAATATGATTACTCCTACACGCACGAGGTACTTTGTATTTCTCTTCGCATCACGTGCAATGAGAACATAAAAAGGTATGGCAAAGTTCACGAAAAATGTAAGTACCATAGGATACATAAAACTGTCGTAACGCTCTTTGAAATAAGCCACCTCCTCAGGGATATTGGAATACCAAATCAACATATATTGACAGAACCACAAGTAACTCCACAACATTGAAATAGCAAAAACCCATTTACCCAAATCATGAATGTGTGAATTATTCAACATTGGGAAATAACCTTTGTTCTTGAGATATACAATTAAAAGTGTCGAGAAAATCATAGTGGTCACCCACATACCGGAGAATATATACCACCCGTACATGGTAGAGAACCAGTGCACATCTATACTCATCAACCAATCCCAAGAAAGCATTGAAGAGAATACCGCAAAGAAAACAAGAAACACAGCAGACCTGCGATACATTTTGTAATGGATATCGAGACCACCTACTTGGTCTTCTTTCAAAGAGAGTTTGCGGAAATAATTCGAGAAATAGAGGAATACACCGGCATAGGCTGCAAAGCGCAACCAGAAAAACCAACTTGAGAGATAAGGCAATTTATCTGCGATCAATTTATCGTAATCAGGGTTTGCAACAGCTCCGGCTATAGTTTCATCTGCAGCGGCTTCACCTGTTGCTTCGATAATATACTCGGGATAAACGCTAGGATCCATCCAATGCCAAAGGTGATTGATATGCATTTGTCCGGCGAGAAGAATAAGTCCGATGATAGCTGTATAGACCCAAAGATTTTTGAACATCGATTCGAAGACCCTTTTTATCTGCGAAGACCATGCAACTTCGGCGGCATATTGTACTGCATAGAAAAACATTGCACCTAGCGAAATCGCAAAGAAGAAAAACGAACAGATCAACAAAATAGACCATGAATATTGTTGATGATCGGAATGATCTGTTGCGAATCCAATGCCACTGAGTACAGCACCAACGACTGTCAAAATGAGACACCAGGTTTTCAGCTTGCTGCTGAATTCGAATTGAAGTTTATCTTGTGTTGCCATGTAAATTTCCTTCGCAGTTAATCCTTGATTATAGTGCCTTTTTCGTAGTATCAGCGGTTGCTGGTGCCGCAGCAACAGGGATGATCAACATCGCGTCCTCTCCTTTGCCTTGATACGTTGGAGCAGTAATGCCTTTTTGCAAACACTTCACCCACTCAATTACTTGCCATCTTTCCTTTTTAGAAAGTAACTGCTCATGTCTTCCCATCAAACCTTTTCCGTAAGTGATCGTGTGAAACATCTTGCCCTCTTGCAGATCCTTTAGTTTAGTTGTGTAATCAGGAATACCGTTGATGAGTCCATTTTGGGAGATTTTTCCATCTCCTTTTCCTGCAACACCATGACAGTGCGTACACATTTTTGTATAAAGATCTTGACCTGCTTCGATATTTCCTTTTGAACTCTGAAGCGGGCTATGCACCTCTAGAGCAGCTCTCTCGTAATCTTCCGTTGTATTATTCAGAAAGTAAGGAAGTTCCCCACCATAAGCAATAGTTCCCAAGGGAGGTGTCATTGAAAGACGAACCGTCGAACTATCCTTTCTACGAAGGATAAGGTCCATGTTTTCCTGGTTTCCATAGTCAACATAAGCCTCAAGCGCAGGAGAACGATACATATCGGGCATGTATTCCACACCTGATGCATTTGGGTCAGTGGTGCAGGAGTGAAGCATTAATCCCAAGGTCAATGCTGTAAAAATTATTTTAGTATTGCGCATCTTCATCTCAGTATTCTTTAATGCTCAATTCGTAAACATCCGTTTCCCTAAGCATCTTTTCGATTTCTTCGGATGAACGACCATTGTTTGTGTCGAGTGTGATTTCCATTACAAACTTGTCATCAGTAGTTCTTGGATCCGGGTTGCTGGCAGGCATTCCCGGTAGAGTCTTATTTCTAATCATATAAGTAATCACCATTCCATGAGCTGCACATAGAACGCTGAACTCAAACATAATCGGTACAAATGCTGGGAAGTTTTCGACCCACGTGTCACTCGGCTTTCCACCGATATTCATTTGCCAATCATGAATCATAAAGTACCATGTTCCAAATATGGACAAAATAGTACCTGTAGTTGCGTACATGAAGGCCGTAATTGCCAGACGAGTTCTTGTAACGCCGATGATAGGATCCAAACCGTGAATTGGGAATGGAGAAAATACTTCTTTTACGCTTAGTCCATGACCTGTAACGGAGCGTGCTGCATCGAGCAACTTCTCCTCGTCGTCATACATTGCGTGGAATACTTTATTTGCCATGTCTTCCGAACTGTTTCTTCTTATCGTGATTAATGCGAATCCTTTTTCTTATAGCTTTCACCTGACAACTTCAGGATAGTCTTCAACTCGTTCAAAGCCAACACCGGAAAGTATCTGGCGAAAAGAAGGAAGAGTGTAAAGAATATACCGATGGTTCCGATGAACATTCCAATGTCGATGCTTGATGGATGAAACTCTCCCCAAGATGAAGGAACGTAGTCTCTGTGTATTGAAGTAACAATAATTACAAAACGCTCGAACCACATACCGATGTTTACGATAATCGACATCACGAAAGTGAATGACAGATTAGTACGTAATTTCTTAAACCAAAAAAGCTGCGGAGAGATAACGTTACAAGTCATCATAGCCCAGTATGACCAAGCGAGAGGTCCGGAGAAACGATTGATGAAGGCATATGATTCATATTCCACTCCGCTGTACCACGACATAAATAGCTCCGTGAGATATGCCACACCTACAATAGAACCCGTTACAATGATAACGATGTTCATGTATTCAACGTGTTTCACATGAATATACGCTTCAAGTCTCATTGTTTTGCGCATGATGAGAATAAGGGTCAGTACCATTGCAAATCCTGAGAAAATTGCGCCGCTAACGAAATATGGAGGAAAGATGGTAGTGTGCCAACCCGGTATCACCGAAGTAGCAAAGTCCATCGATACGATAGAGTGAACAGAGAATACAAGGGGAGTAGCTATTCCGGCTAGAACTAAAGATACTTCTTCAAAACGAGTCCAGTTTTTTGCACGACCTGACCATCCAAAACTCAAAACGCTGTAGAATTTTTTCCATCCCTTTTTCACCATCCTATCGCGGATAGTAGCAAAGTCTGGAATCAGACCTAAATACCAAAACACAATTGATACAGAGAAATACGTGGATATCGCAAATACGTCCCACATCAAGGCAGAGTTGAAATTAGGCCACAATGTTCCGAGTGTATTTGGGAGAGGCAAAGTCCAGTATCCGTTCCATACTCTTCCCATGTGGAAGATTGGGAAAACAGCGGCCATCATTACAGCGAAAATAGTCATGGCTTCCGCAGAACGGTTGATGGCCATGCGCCAACGTTGACGGAACAATAAAAGAACTGCAGAGATTAGGGTGCCTGCGTGACCAATACCTACCCACCAAACGAAGTTGGTAATGTCCCATGCCCAACCCACCGTTTTATTCAAACCCCAAACACCCGTTCCGGTGCTCACAAGGTATGTAATACATCCAACACCGTAGAGTGCAATAATCGTAGCAATGACCATTGCAATTTTCCAAGGCCTAGGTGCAGGTCCTTCAATAGGGCCGCAGATATCATTGGTGATATCATGGTAGGTCTTGTGACCTAAGATCAGCGGTTGACGTATACTTGATTCTTTAAACATCTTCTGGAATTAATGCTATTATGCTTCAGATGATTCTATGTTTCTCACTTTGGTCATGTAGAAGACATTCGGTTGGACCCCTATTTCTTCTAATGAATGGTATGAACGAATATTAATAGAGCGTTGGTAGTTCTCTGTGCCTACGTCGTTCAGATCGCCAAACACAATAGCGTTTGTTGGACATGATTCGGCACAAGCAGTGGTGAATGCCCCATCCTGGATTTTCGCTCCATTTTTCTTCGCTTGGTTTTTGCCTTGTTGAATGCGCTGTTGACACATGCTGCACTTTTCCATGACTCCACGCGAACGAACGGTTACATCCGGATTTAAAACCATTCGCATAGAATCGTCTTGCGCTGGATTAACAACATTGAATTTAGGATTGGACACATAGTTGAACCAATTGAACCTTCTTACTTTGTAAGGGCAGTTGTTTGCACAATAGCGGGTTCCAATACAGCGATTGTAAGCCATGTTGTTCAGACCTTCATTGCTGTGGGTTGTAGCAGCCACAGGGCAAACAGTTTCACATGGAGCGTGATTGCAGTGCTGACACATCATTGGCATGTGAACAGCCTTTGGATTCTCCGATGCGTTTTCCATATCGGCATAAGCTGCAATAGCGCCTAAACCTTTTTTCTCTGAAGTTTCATCTACAGAAGGAAAGTCCGAACTGAAATATCTGTCGATACGCAACCAATGCATATCGCGGTGTCTGATTACTTCGTCTTTACCTACTACAGGAACGTTGTTTTCGGTGTGACATGCTGTTACACAAGTACCACAACCAATGCAAGAGTTTAGGTCGATAGTTAGACCCCAACGGTGACCAATTCCTTCGACAGGGTGTGCCTTCCAAAGATCCATTTCGCGCACGTGAACTTTGTCTTGCGCGTTTATTTTTCCATCCTCATTCACATCTCTATGCACCACTAGCGCAGGCATTTTATTGAACGAAGCCTCACCTTTCTTCTTGTCTTTCTCTTTTAGGTATTGGGCAATGACAGTCTCTTTCACAACTGACTCACGACCCATTACAGTGTTCTGGGTTTGAGTGGTCGCTAGATAATAATCCCCGTCTACCTTCGATATCTGCACATCATAAACAGCTTGAACAGTGCAGCCATTTTTCACAGTTACAAATGGGAAAGCATTTTGTCCGATTGGCAATGGCTTTTCATCATCAGTAACAAGGTGAATTCCTTTGCCACCAGTTTGATAAGCTGCTTTGCCGATGTTTTCAGCACCTTTTCCGCGACCATATCCAACGGCAATTCCGATAGTTCCTCTCTTTTGACCTGGAGCAGGGAAAACCGGAAGCGTAACAGTTTTGCCACCGGCAGTAACTGTAACAACCGTAGCAGGTTCCTGCATCCCAAGATGCATATTGAACTTTTGCTCCTTCACATCCGAAGGTGCCATAGTTACATAGTTGTCCCAGGTAACTTTTGTGATTGGATCAGGAGTTTCTTGTAAGAATGGGTTGTTTGCATGAGATCCGTTTCCGATAGTCACTTTTTGATAAGTCACCAATTCCCACGCCCCACCACTTACTGAATTTACTGAGTTGATTGCCGAACTAACATCCATACTTCCAGAGGAAACAGGAATTATTTGATCAGGCAACGCAGCAGCAGGAGCAGCCACAATCTTTGAATCTGATGGTTGGGCAGTTGACGCAGTCATTGCCACACCGGCAAATGTTCCGTGTTGAACTGCTTCATTCCACGAAGTATTTGCATTCATGAGTCCGGCTGCGAAACCAGAACCATGCGTTTCTCTCACGTAATTATAGTAAGGAGTCGTATTACCGGCCCATACCAAAAAGCTCTCCGGGGCTTGACGTGTGTTGAATAACTTATTGATTGTAGGCTGTACTAGATCAACCCGGCCTTCTAGAGGACTCTGATCATTCCATGATTCCAAAAAGTGGTGATCAGGTGCTTTATAGTTACAGCGACTTCCAGTTTCATCGACATAAAGATTCATCGAAACTGATGCCCCCACCTTTGCTAGACCTGTGTTAAAGCTGTCAGCATCTATCCAATCGTATGAAGGATTGCAACCCAGAACGATCAAAGCACCAACAGCACCTTGATTCATTTCAGCCACGAGGGCAGTCATTGCAGCGTCATTTCCCTGAAAAAGACTGAGAGGCCTATTTATATCGATGGTTGTTCCGTAGTTGCCCAAAGACTGATTGATTGCGTTTACAATCAACTGAACATTTGGATCATTGCTCCCAGATACGACCAACGAAGCTCCGCGATTCGACTTGAGTTGAGCAGCCATGGCAGCGACATCGACACCTTCGAAAGAAGCGGATCCACTTCCTGATACGGCTCCATACAGAGCTGCGGCTACTTTTCCAATTTCAGATGGCTTCACCGGAAAACGCACATCGGCATTAGAACCTGTTAGCGACATGCGGCTTTCCACTTGAAAGTGCTTGGTCATCCACGAACCTTCCGGTCTGCGTCTTTCAGCGTATTGTGGAATATACACGTTTGATGTAAGCCAAGTGCCGAGGAAATCAGCATCAAGACTCACTATCGCTTTTGCTTTAGAAAAATCATAAACAGGCACTACAGCTTTCCCAAAAGATTGCTGATTAGCAGAAGTGATACCGCTGTATGAAAACGCGTCGTATTGAACGTGCTTCACTTTATCTGCACCGCATTTTGTGGCAAATTCCGCTACAGCTCTTTTAGCACTTGGGCTAATTATAGTACCCGATACAATGCGGATTGAAGAGGCGGCAGAAAGTTTTACTGACAGCTCTGAATCCAACTGAGACCAAGACACCTCAGATTCTCCGATCTTTGGATTCTGTAGGCGCGCAGTATCGTATAAAGTAACAATTGAGGCATTAATACGACTATTTAACGAGCCATTACCCAGACCAAAAGCCTTGTTGCCTTTGATGTGAACAGGGCGACCTTCACGGGTTTTCACCAACAAATTTCCGTAGTCGGTTCCATCATAATAAGTAGTAGCATAAAAGTTTGCTACACCAGGAGTGATTTCTTCAGGTTTGATAACGTAAGGAATCGACTTCACAACAGGAGTTTCACAAGCAGCTAGTGTTGCCGCTGTGAGAGAGAATCCCATAAACTTCAGGAAGTCTCTTCTACCAGTGTTGGTATCGGAAAGTTTGGGATCTGATAGAAATTCATCTACAGACTGATCCTTTTTAAATTCGGACGTTACCGCTTCCTGAAATTCCGGAGTATTGTTCAACTCCTCCATTCCTGTCCAATATTTCTTATTCATTCCCATGTTGAGGTTCGAGGTCGGGTTCTACAAAAACTTAGTAATGGCATTTTCCACATTCCCAGCCGCCCATTTCTTTTACAGTAATGGAGCCGTCTTCAAGGATCTCACGAAGCTTATCGAGTCCAAGATCTGACTGCTTATAGCGTTCGTGCATTTCCTGATAATATTCATTCGCTTTGTCGGAGGTAATGTCAATCTTGGCAGCACCGTGACATTCGATGCACCAACCCATAGTGAGGGTTTGTTTGGTCAACTTAATCAATCCGGGGACATCTGCTAAATCTTGAGCGTTGATCTCATCAATGCTAGCAATACGACCTACAGTATATCTTTGAACTGGTCCGTGACACTGACGGCAGTCGATGCCGGCAATGGCTACGTGTGACTCGTGCGGGAAGTATACGTGATCAGGTAAGTTGTGTACCTTAACCCATTCGATCGGTTTCTGCTCGTAATTTTCAATGTAGGTACCAGTAGCTGGGTCAAAACCGATGGCTGCATAAATCTTTTCGATCTCCGTGGTCCCCGAAATTGCACCCTTTTGGATGGCTTTGTGACAGTTCATACAAACGTCTACAGAAGGAATACCTGCATGCTTAGATTTTGATGCAGAACTGTGGCAGTATTGGCAATCGATTTCATTCTGACAAGCGTGAATAGCGTGTGAGAAAGCAATAGGCTGCTCCGGTTGGTATTTTTCATAAACACCAATATCCATTGCAGATTTATAACCAACTACTACAATGTAACAGAATACGAAGAGACCTATTAACGACACAAATACCTTGTGCTTCCACATCCATCTTCTGGCAATAACACCATAAGAAAGTTCCTCTTCTAATTCTTGACCGCTATTTTCTTTGATTGCGTTTTTGAGCGACTTACTGATGTTTGCTGAAGACACCGCGATAATTCCCAAAATCAAACCGATAATCACAAACCAGATAAAAGTATCTCCGCTCGATTTCGATTCACCATTCAGTTCTTCTTCTGTAAAAGGGACACATTTATTGTCTACAACTGCAGAGCCAGGAGCTGCTGCCACTTCACCCGCCTTTACATAGGCCATGATGTCTTTAATTTCGGCTTCGCTCACAGCTTGAGCAGTCATTACACCGAAACTGCCTTTATACTGCGCCATCAGTGAGGCTATGTATGCGTTGCCTGATGCGATAGCCCCAGTAGGATTTTGAATCCACTTGACCAACATCGCATCACCTTCTTTCCAACGGGCATCGATGCCCTTTAGACTAGGTGCAGCCACGATACTGCCATCAATAGAATGACAGGAGGCGCAGTTATTCTTAAATAATGTTTTCCCGTTGTCGGCGTTGCCACCTTCGAAGATATTAGCCATCGAAGACAGGGAAACCGAGAAAACGAGGAAAAGCGCCAGAAGATATTTGGGATGTAAACTCGCTGAAAGCCGCTTCATTGCAGGAAAATTAATCAATCCTTATTATGGATCGCCGGCAAATTTACTTCACGGTAGACTTTAACATCTTTTGAGTATTCATCAAAACTCTAATTTAAAACAATTCTAAATAATGACTCTTTGGTCGATCCACCTACATTCAAATGTCACAATAGGGTCAAAAATTACCGTCTATGCTAAATGTCAGTAAGATAGCCTTGCAACAGAACTTCTCGCCTGGCGCAAGATCATGGCGAATTCCTAAGTTAGAGGACAAACGAATAGATTTCCACATACCAATTGTCAGCAATTCGATCGAAAAAAATCCACTACACTTTTTTATACCCTGAGAGGATCGATTCAAAAAGCACTTTTGTGGGAAGCTATTTGTGGGAAGCTACTAGAAAATCGACTCCCGTGAACGTTTTGCCAGACTTTGGAACGAATATTGAAAATGACAACGCTTGGATTTAAGTAATAGTCCAATTTCCTTTCAATACAATGAGCTAAACATAAATCACAACGCCATTTACCACGTCATCCTGCAGCGAATCACCCAAAACAGACTTCCAATGCGCCATATTGGAAGGACCATTTATTAAGTAACATTGGCATAACACAACGTTTTCCACCAAATTGAAAATACAATATCAAACAAACACCGTTAATCCTTTTACAAACTCAAATTCACAAGCAACTTCAACTCCCTTAGCTTTGTGATCTCAATAAATAGCTTTGAAAACTTTCATAAAAATACTTCTGATCACCCTCCTTTCCGGAGCATCGCTATTGACTTTTGGTCAGAAGGATACTTTAAAAGTGAGTCCAAAATTGAAAGATGCCTTTGGAAAGCTCCATAAAACCTCTGATACTACTTCAAATTCAAGTTCAAATAATGATGATAGCTCAGATCATGGGTTATCCGATGGTGGGAGTCCGGGTATAGTTCAATCTCCTGGTGGGCCTGCGAATCCGAGCCCATCAAATCCGGGAGAAATTGTAGTTCATGCTGATTCGCGTATCGACTCACTAGAGCACAAACACAGAAAACTAAAACTGAAGGGATATCGCATTCAGGTATTCATGGGCTCTTTTGCTCAATGTAGAGATGAGCGATCCAAGTTTCATAAAAACTACGCTGACATTCCCTCCTATCAAATACAAAACTCACCAGACTACACTGTTCGCATCGGCGACTATCGCAATTTGGTGGAAGCGATGGCTTCTCTGAAAGAAATTAAGCGGACTTATCCCGGAGCATTTATCATACCCGATTCTATTGAACCACCGAAGCTGAATAAGAATCCATAACAAGGGAAAGATGTTTTTATAAGTGCCCCTATCACTCCAGCCAACTGGTTTTGTAGGTTCCGTCTTCAATGTCTAAGGCAGCTTGCGTTACTTTCAGCGGTCGGAAAGTATCAACCATTACCGCTAATTCCGATGTTTCCTTCTGGCCTATACTTCGCTCATAAGCACCAGGATGGGGCCCATGAGGAATTCCGCCGGGATGCAAGGAAATGTATCCCTTCTCCACATGATTTCGGCTCATGAAATCACCATCTACGTAATACAAAACCTCATCGCTATCGATGTTGCTATGGTTGTAAGGCGCAGGAATGGACTTTGGATGATAATCATAGAGTCTTGGACAAAATGAGCACACCACATAATTGTGCGCTTCAAAAGTTTGATGCACGGGAGGTGGTTGATGCACACGACCGGTTATCGGTTCAAAATCGTGTATAGAAAATGCATACGGATAATTGTATCCATCCCAACCTACAACATCGAAAGGATGTGAAGCATACACCACATCATGCAGTACGTTTTCCTTTCGAATGCGAATCGTGAACTCACCCATTTCGTCGTGAGTTTCTAATTCTGAGGGCCTTCTGATATCTCTTTCACAAAACGGAGCATGTTCGAGTAATTGACCGAATTCGTTGCGATAACGTTTCGGAGTGAGGATCGGCGAAAATGATTCGACAATGAACAGACGATTTTCTTGGGTATCGAAGTTGATTTGATAAATCATACCCCGTGGAACGATCAAATAATCGCCATAAGCAAATTTTAAATTGCCAAGCAGTGTCCGCAAAGTGCCACTACCTTGATGCACAAATATCATTTCATCTGCATCGGCATTTTTATAGAAGTAAGTAGACAAATTTTGTTTTGGCGCAGCCAAGGCAATATTCAAATCATTGTTAAACAAAACATGGACACGACTTTTCAAAAAATCATTTTCCGGAGCCACATTCCAACCCTTCAACATCAGGGGTGAAATATTTTTATCGACCGCTGCAATTGGTTTGGACTCTACAGGTTTAGATATACTCTTTACCATCGTAGGACGATGTACATGATACAGCAACGAAGACATACCATGAAATCCTTCCGTTCCGAAGAGTTGTTCATAGTGTATACCACCTTTTGGTTTTTCGAAAACTGTATGTCTTTTATGAGGAATATTTCCGAGCTGATGATAAATTGGCATATCAATGGTTTTGTGCAAAAATAAAGGAAGTTCGACGTCATCCGACGATGTGAACCACTGTTCGCAAGGCGCAAACTTCGTACATTAGCAATGGACTTCCGAGTGATTTACATCAGTTCCCTTAGATTCCCATTAGAAGATTTTAATTCTCTAAATTTGTGGCTTAAATTATTAGCCTCATGAGCACTGACACGACCTCCTTGCACCTCGAAAAAGTAGTCCCCACTGCAGAAGATTTTTTACCCCTTTTGGGCACCGATTATGTGGAGCTTTATGTGGGCAATGCAAAACAGGCCTCACACTATTACATCACGGCATGGGGATTTCAGCCATTGGCGTATGCAGGACTTGAAACGGGAATGCGCGATAGAGTGTCGTATGTGCTAGAACAGGATAAAATTCGACTTGTACTCACTTCACCCCTTGTTTCCGGAGGAGAAATAAATGAGCATATCAACAAACATGGAGATGGGGTTAAAGTGATTGCCTTGTCGGTAGATGATGCAACAAAGAGTTGGGAAGAAACTACAAAACGCGGTGGAGTCTCTTTCATGGAGCCCACGACTCATGTAGATGAAAACGGCAAAGTAGTTATTTCCGCCATTCATACGTACGGAGAAACACTTCACTATTTCGTAGAAAGAGGAGATTATCGTGGCGCATTTATGCCGGGATATAAGCCTTGGAATCCAAAATTCAGGGCAACATCTATCGGACTCAAATACATTGATCACATGGTAGGAAATGTGGGTTGGAATGAGATGAATAAATGGGTGGAGTTTTATGGAAAAGTGATGGGATTTGCACAATTGGTATCATTCGATGACAAAGACATTTCAACCGAATACACTGCATTGATGAGTAAGGTGATGTCGAATGGAAATGGGCGAATTAAATTTCCAATAAATGAACCGGCAGAAGGAAGAAAAAAATCGCAGATAGAAGAGTATATAGATTTTTACAATGGCGCAGGAGTTCAGCACATAGCCGTAGCAACAGACAACATCATTGAGACTGTAACTGCGCTTCAAAATCGCGGTGTCGAGTTTTTAAACGTCCCATCCTCATACTACGAAACTGTTTTAGACCGTGTTGGCAAGATAGATGAAGACCTAGCGCCCCTTCGTGATTTAGGCATTCTTATAGATCGAGATGACGAAGGGTATTTACTTCAGATTTTCACCAAACCGGTTTTAGATCGACCCACCATGTTTTTTGAAATCATTCAGCGCAAAGGAGCCAAGAGTTTTGGCAAAGGAAACTTCAAAGCACTTTTCGAAGCTATTGAACGTGAGCAAGAATTGAGAGGAACGCTATAGGGTAAGGATTGAAAATTCTGAATAGGAATAAAAAGATAAAGTTGTTCTTGCTTCCATAAAAAAACCGCCCTCTTTCGAAGGCGGTTTCTAAACGAACCAATACTTAGTTCAGAATATCTATTGAACACTTACTCTCAACGAGCTGGTGTTTGCGTTGGATACAAGGTTGATCATGTATACACCGGCGTTCAGTGCCGACATATCTAGTCGATCTACATTAGAACCTGGGCTGCGCGTTCCCAGATTTTCAATCATTACTTTTTCTCCAAGTAAGTTGATTACTTCAAAACTGACAGCTCCAGCTTCAACTAAAGAGTATTCGATGTTTAAGAAATCTGCAGTTGGATTTGGATATGCGTTTAACACCGATGCCATTGCATTTTCGATAATGCCGACAACCTCATTAACTTTAGCTGCTCCGCTCACTTCAGAGAATGACAAGCCAGCGTCTCCAATTGTGAGGATGTTTTCCATGGCTGCTCCGCCACTTGTTACTCCATATACGTTTGCATGTGCACCGGCATAAAAACCATCGCCATATTGGTCTATCAAAACAAAGCTATAGCAACCCGTTTCATCGAGATAAACATCTTCAGTCACTTGAACAGGATCTGATTGCACATCAAATTCTCCATAGGGACCACCAGTTGCCACCGCGTTCATACTGTCATCATAAATGGTCCAAGAATTATCTCCTGGATAAACATCGGTAAGAATGTCGATGTGAATATGAGTAGTCGACAAAGTAGCACCAATACTCGGCATCAAAAGGTTGTTCAAAATATTATCATCCATGTCTGTGATGGTAATAATCACGTCAGCTCCATCCACTACAGTCACATTTCCAAGATTCAATGTTTCCATTTCAAACTGATCCAAAGAACCAGTCCAATCGAAATCGATCATCGGGGATACTCCTGTCACTACAATGTTGGCAGAGGTAAGTGTGTTGGTGCCGATGTTTACGAGATCAACAATAATATCTGCATCATCGCATGTACCCACCGTACCGGAGTAGTTCAAGAGCATTCCATCATTTGAAAATACACTCTGACAAGTGCTATTCTCGATAAATGTGTAGTGGTCTGCAGCAGTTATCTGACTTGTTTCAGTAACAATACCAGTTGGGCAAATTGTATAGATCGTGGGGTAATATGCTATCTGATAGGCACTCGCAATGTCAGCATTATCAATAATCGGATAAGGTGTATCGGCAGTCCAATCTCCTTGTGTAGAGCTATTGCAATCTGTGGCACCATATAAACAGTCGGTGTTAGTAGTACCATCCCCTTCGATCATAATAACGATCACATTTCCCCCATTTTCAACACCGTGCTCATTGTGCAGCACGTGTAATGCACCCTCTCCACCTGTGCCATTGTATGCACCAGTGTGATAAGACCAACATGGTCCGCACCACGTAGCACTCACATCTAGCACTACAGTGTATCCCTGAGCGAGGTAATCATATAGATGATGTTCAACACCATTGATGTCTGTTGCCGTAAAATCGGGAGCAAAACTACCATTTGGAAGTTGAGCCTTCACCGACATGGTGCAGATCATTAATAAAGCAGTTGTGACAAGTAGGAGTTTCTTCATTTGGTTGGTTTTATTGGTTTTTAAATTGCGTGACTTACAAATATAACAAATTCAGTAATTTACACCCATTCTCCGAACTAAATAGTCCATCTTGCATTGCGCATTTGAAGTCAGTTTTGGGTAATGCGCTGTAGGATATTGCATGCATGAAGTGGCAAAAGCAGTGCGAGTAGCTGTTATAGTGTAATGGAGTGAAACGGAATTGGAATATTACAGATACATAAATAGTATTACATGCCGTATTTCCTGAGAATTCCAGTGCCTTTCTATTCAATAACAGCGAGAAAATTAATGACCCCTTTTACCAAACACCCGTTCCTTTCACATCGAATATAGCTATCTTCGCTCCTACAGGAAAAATATGGAAGAACTAGTAAATGTTTACATAGGCTATTATTCAAGCTCAATAATTCTTCCTCGAGCGGAATTGGACGCTGCGGGCATTTATAATTCCACAAAAGACGAGCTAACGGCCCATGTTCAACCATTCTACTCGAGTGCCATTGGCGGTATAAAATTGCAAGTACGAGAATCGGATTTGAACGCTGCTCGAAAAATCCTAATCGAAGCCGGGTATCTCACTGAAGAAAATCCAGCAGACCTTGATAAGGTAACATCAACCCAGAAATTGATTCACCGTTTTGAGAAAAGTACGAGCCGCATTCCCGTCGTTAGGAAATGGCAGTTGGCAACAAGACTTTTCGCAATATTCATTCTAGCAATTGCTGCCATAAGTGTAACAGTGTACTTTCTCACTCAAGGGAACCTCTAAGCTTGTCTTTGTAATTTCCATTTTCGCATTAGGTCTTCCCATTCCATTCAAATCGAAAAAATCTCGCTGTTTCGAATGTGGTCATACTTTCAGCACGAGGGAAAAATTTTTACCCCAATTAGAGCATTGAACTATACTTTTCCGAGATAATTATTCAATTACTTCTCGCTCAATGTTAAGGGAATCTCTAAAAACCTCTTTCACGTTTCGACCAAATTCCAAATTATAGCACATTCCGATAAATTCACTCGGGCCAAATCCCGTTAGCCGAACGAACAATATTCACGGGAAGCTATTCGCGGGATCTATCTTCGCGACCTGAGTTGCAATCAGAACAAACCAATAAGTAATACCTTTTATGCTTATAGAATAGTTTAGACTATTGAATAAGCAGAATTGGTATAATTTGTCATCATAATGAAAAACACAAAAATGAAATACATTCTTTCGGTTCTACTTCTAGTGGTTACCTGCACTATGCAAGCGCAAAGTTTGGAGTCGATTACATACTCAAGTGACGGGCAATCTTTCACAGCCTACTATGCCAAACCCATAAAAATTACTCCTAAAACGAAAACCATTTTGATTGTGCATGAGTGGTGGGGGCTCAATGACTATCCGAAAACGAGAGCCCTTCAAATTGCCCAAGAAGGCAATATTGGATTCTGTATAGATATGTATGGAACGGGTAAAATTGTAGATAATCCTACGGATGCTCAAATTCTTGCTGGTCCCTTTTATCAGGATCCACAGCTTGCATACAATCGCTTTATGGCAGGTTACAATGAAGCGTTGAAGATTGAAGGAGTAGATCCATCAAAAGTTGCGGCAATTGGATACTGCTTTGGAGGATCCATCGCATTGAACGCAGCTAAAAAAGGAGCGCCAGTTGACGCTGTGGTGAGCTTTCATGGAGAATTAGTAGGTATTCCGGTCGATAAAACCAAACTCACTGCATCTGTATTGGTGTGCAATGGTGCAGCAGATTCCTTTGTGCCGGAGGCGGATGTTGTTGAAATTAAAAAACAAATGTCAGACAATGGAGAAGACTTCACGTTTATAAATTATGCCGACGCTACGCATGCTTTCACCAATCCCAAATCTACCGAAGTAGGCAAAAAATACGGCATTCCGATCGGGTATAATGCAGCGGCTGATGCAAAAAGCTGGAAGGACTTCAAGAAATTTCTAAAGAAAAAGGTCAAGTAGCAAATTTCGAAGAAACCTCTAAAAAACCCTTCTTCACGTTTCAAAACAATTGTAAATTTTATCCCAAAACCCGCATTGGGATTCACTGTGAATTGGTATAAACCCCAAAGATAGCAAGTGCTCTCGCCAGATATTTATTTGATGGTGAATATTCATACATCAAGAATAAAAATCGAGAAAGTGCCCGATATCAAGGGGGTAGCGCTGCAATAGATTTCCAATGCGGATTCTGGGATTAATCATTTATAAATAAATCGAGGCGTACTTCGACGCACAACATGCTAAGCTCAATGATATGAATTCTGCTTATAAAATAGTTCATCCCGCATTGAGCATTAGAAGTATCTTGAGGGTCTTGAACTGCGGGAAGTAATAACTCGACCAATGAACTCCTATCTCTCCATCGAGTGATTCGGCTTTATAAGCATGCAGTGTTAAATGTCGTTACAGTATCTGCAATAGATCAATAGAGGAAACGGCATTGGACCATTACATATACCCATTGCGGTATTTTCTTGTTGTTTTGCCTTATGCTCAGAACAATTCTACTAGTTTAGCCCCATTCAATTTTTCCATTATGAAACTAGTATCAGTTCTTGCGCTTACAATACTAAGCCTAACCTCCCTTGCACAAAACACAGCACAATGGCTCCGCTACTCAGCCATATCTCCCGATGGCTCCACCATTGCTTTTGCCTATCAAGGAGATATCTACGTTGTTTCAGCCACCGGTGGAACTGCGCTTCCCATTACACTTGCCGATGCATACGACTTCATGCCAGTATGGTCGCCCGATAGCAAGTCGATTGCCTTTGCATCGGACAGATATGGGAACATGGACGTATTTATCGTAGCTGCGAAAGGAGGAATAGCAGAAAGGTTGACATATCATTCATCTCCAGATCTACCAAGCGATTTCACCAAAGATGGAAAGCAAATCGTTTTTACATCTAGTCGATTGGATCTGGCTACCTGCCAATTAGGCCCTTCTCCAGCACTTCCAGAACTGTATTCTGTTCCTGCAGCCGGGGGATCCGACAAACAGATTCTGACCACACCAGCACTATGGGCGAGATATAGCAGCACTGGAGACCAACTGGTATATCAGGATCAAAAGGGTTATGAGGATGAATACAGAAAACACCACACCTCGTCAGTAACCAGAGATGTATGGCTCTACAATGTAGGATCCAAAACATATACGATGCTGTCATCCTTTGCGGGTGAAGATCTCAATCCTGTTTTTGCACCGGGTGATAAAGCCATCTATTACACCAGCGAACAAAATGGAACAATTAACATATTTCGAATGGAACTGTCGGATAAAATAACCAGGCAGATCACTACACATGTTGATCATCCTGTTCGACACATATCCTGCAGCAATGACGGAACATTATGTTACAGTTTTCATGGAGAACTTTATACCATTCGCGAAGGTGGGATTTCAAAAAAAATAAATATTCAAATTGCAAGCGATAGCAGATATTCTACCGAAAAAATAATACCCGTAAAAGGTGCCGAAGACTTGGCTGTTTCCCCCAATGGAAAAGAAATAGCGTTTGTATCCAGGGGCGAAGTATTTGTTGCTTCCATAGCGGAGGGAACCACAAAGAGAATTACCAACACACCAGAACAAGAGCGCTCTATTGAATTTAGTCCCGATGGAAGGTCTATTATTTATGCCGGCGAGCGCAATGGGTCTTGGAACCTCTATCAATCATCAATTGAACGAAAAGAAGAGGAGTACTTCTTTTTGGCAACCTTGATTAAAGAAGATGTGATACTCAATACACCTGAAGAAACGTTTCAACCGAGCTACTCTCCCGATGGGAAAGAGGTAGCCTTTCTCGAGCAGCGCACGTCGTTAAAAGTAATTAACCTAGCCAACAAAGCAGTTCGTGAAATAATGCCGGCCACTTCCAATTATTCGTATTCCGATGGCGATCAGAACTATGATTGGTCACCTGATGGCAAATGGTTTTTGCTCAACTATCTGCCGGGACAACAATGGATAGATCAAATTGGATTGATCTCTTCTGATGGAAAAGGAACAGTGCGCAACCTAAGCGAAACAGGATATGGAGCCTATGGCCCTGATTGGATGATGGATGGTAAAATGTACCTCTATTACAGTTCACGCGATGGCATGAAAAATCATGCAAGTTGGGGTGGAGAAACAGATGTGTACGCCCAATATTTTACACAGGAGTCATGGGACGAATCGAATATGACCGAAGAAGAATTCACTTTGTTTAGCGAAGCGAAAAAAAAGAAAGAAGAAGAAGAAAAGAAAAAGAAAGAAGAAGCAGAAGCGAAAAAGGACGACAAGAAAAAAGGGGATAAAGGAAAAGACGCTGGCAAAAAGGATGCTGAGGATAAAAAGAAAGAAGAAATAAAACCAGTGGTAATAGACTTCGAAAATTTAGAAGATCGAAAAAAACGTTTAACGATTCACTCTTCTGAACTCAGTGCAGCGTATGTTTCAAAAGACGGAACTAAGCTGTTCTACCTAACCAAGTTCGAGAAGGGTTTTGATTTATGGCAAACAAATCTGCGAACCAAGGAAACTAAAGTGCTGGCAAAGCTTGGTCAAGGTGGTGGTGTTTTGGTTCCTGATAAAGAAGGCAAGTTCCTTTTTGTAATTGCAGATGGTCAGATCACCAAAGTTGACATCGAGAAAGGCGAAACGAAGGCCGTTCCCATAAAAGGCGAAATGATACTAAATGAAAATGCAGAACGCGTTTATCTATTCGACCACATTTGGAGACAAGTGCGCGAAAAGTTCTATGTGAAAGATCTTCACAACGTCAAATGGGATTTTTACAGATCCGAGTATGCCAAAACGCTACCTTCAGCAAACAACAATTACGATTTCGCTGATATGATGAGCGAAATGTTGGGTGAGTTGAATGCATCACACACGGGCGCTTTTTACAACAACCAAAATCCGAATGGGGATCAAACAGCAAGTCTCGGATTATTCTATGATGAAAGCTACACAGGAAATGGTCTCAAGGTGGTTGAAGTAATGGACAAGAATCCTGTATTCAAAAGCGGAACGAAAATAAAAGCAGGCATTATAGTTGAAAAAATTGATGGTGTTTCGATAACTCCTCAGGTCAGTCACTATCGTTTTCTCAATCGCAAGGCCGGAACGAATACATTGATCTCGCTATATGACCCAGCAAAAAATGTGCGATGGGATGAAGTTGTAAAACCCATCAACATCGGTCAGGAAAATGAACTGCGCTACAAAAGATGGGTAGAAAATTGCCGCCATATTGTTGATAGTGTCTCAGGAGGCAAAATAGGATATGTGCATGTGCGAGGAATGGACGATAGAAGTTTCAGAACCGTATATGAAGAAACGCTCGGTAAAAATGCCAGTAAGGAAGCTTTGGTTGTAGACACCAGGTACAACGGTGGAGGATGGCTGCATGATGATTTGGCAACCTTTCTTTCGGGTAAGACCTATATTACTTTTATGCCACGCGGCCAAAACCTTGGTCAAGAATCACAGTTCAAATGGACCAAACCATCTGTAGTGGTGATGAACGAATTTAATTATTCAGACGCCCACATGTTTCCTTACACCTATCGCGCTTTAGGCATTGGAAAACTTGTAGGTATGCCCGTTGCAGGCACAGGAACTGCTGTATGGTGGGAAGGATTGCAAAACGGAGTTGTATTTGGAATACCCCAAGTAGGAATGGTTGACATAGAAGGCGATTATTTGGAAAACAAACAGCTAGAGCCCGATGTAAAAATTTCTTTAGAACCATCCCTTGTTATAAAAGGTCGCGATCAGCAGTTAGAAGAAGCTGTGAAAGTATTGATGAAAAAATAATACCATAATGACTGCTGAAACAATTGACTTGTGCATCTCAATGCATCCGAGAGATGTTCAGCCCATTCTTCAAAAAATAAGAAAGACCATTCAAAAACTTGCGCCAGAAGGCAAGGAGAAAATGAATTACGGAATTCCTGCTTTTGATCTGTATGGAAACCTTGTACATTTTGGAGCATACGCCAATCACATTGGATTTTACTCACTGCTCAAAGAAGACAAGGCACTGATCAAGGCCCTAGAACCCTTCAAAACAGGGAATGGATCCGTTCAGTTTCCGCTGAGCAAACCAATACCCTACGATCTCATTGAGCGGTTTGTGAAGCAACGCATTATTGAGAATACAGAAAAGTTCAGAGAAAAATCAAAACGGACGTGTAAACAGGGACACGTTTTCTACAAGACCAGAGACTGCCCTGTTTGTCCGAAGTGTGAAGCACTCAAAAAGCCGAAAGAAGGGTTTGAAACTTTACTTGGATCCCCTGCAAGAAGAGCGCTAGAACATGCAGGGATAAAAACACTCAAGCAACTTTCTCGATATTCTGACCTCCTATTACTCTCAATGCACGGAATAGGACCTTTCTCTACTTCGAAATTAAAAAAGGCACTTGAGAACGAAGGCCTCACTTACAGAAAAAACCACTTATAGTTAAACATTCCTTCCAGGGGCAAACAGTAAAATTCGTACCTTCATCCTAACAATTGGTGTGTATGAATCGATCCTTTCAGTTTCTTGCAATCATATTTTTCATAGGAACCTTCCTGTGGTTTGGCAAACCCTTTCTGATACCCATTGCCTATGCCCTTCTTATTGCCCTGGTTTTATATCCCATCACACAATATTTAGAAAAGCACAAATTTGGCCGTACCCTATCCGTTGTTCTTCCCATTCTCTTATTGTGCATGATCTTTTTTGGATTGGTGAGTTTATTGGCATACGAGGCCGCCCTCATAGGAGCAAAATGGCCCTTGATTCAGCAGCAATTAGATCCCTTCATGAGCAAATTACAAGCACAACTAGAACGAGACTTTGGATGGACCACTGCCGATCAGACAATATGGTTGCGCGAAAGCTTGAAGAGGATTAGTGAAAATATGGGGGCCTTTTTGAAAAACTCGCTCAAGGCCACATTTGAAGCACTCTTCAATTTGATAATCATTCCCATTTATGTTGGTCTATTGTTGCTCTTCAGGGGCCGACTCGTAACCTTTCTCAGCGACCTTACACCACAAGAATATAAAGACAGTCTTCCAAAAGTTTTGGCCGACACTGTGAAAGTTTTTTCCCGATTTATAAGAGGAATGTTGATTGTTTACCTCAGTGTTGGAGTGCTAAATTCCTTTGGAATCTGGGCACTCGGCGTAGAAGATGCTTTGCTATTTGGTATGCTTTCGGCCATTATGACCATCATCCCCTATTTTGGAATCATCATAAGTGCCTTGCTCCCTGTAACCGTAAGTTGGTTGCATACAGGTTCAATTTGGCAGCCACTTGGCGTGATTGCAGTATTCGCTTTTGTACAGTACCTAGAAGCGAATTTGATCTTTCCATACGTAGTGGGTCGATATGTGAATCTAAATACCCTCGCAGCAATATTGGCTATCTTCCTTGGGGCATTGCTTTGGGGTGTTTCCGGTATGATTCTGTTCTTGCCATTTCTTGCGGTTTTCAGAATCTTTGCCGATCATTTTCCCGCATTTAAACCTTGGGGTGATGTTTTAAAAAAATAATGTGAATCTATTTCTCGACACAACCCATGTACTTTTATTCCGTTGATAAGAACCGACTCTCATTTTGAAAATCATGGGGCAACTAAAGAAAAATTTATCCCAGAATCCGCATTGGGATTCACTGTGAATTGGTATAAACCCCAAAGATAGCAAGTGCTCTCGCCAGATATTTATTTGATGGTGTATATTCATACTTCTAGAATAAAAATCGAGAAAGTGCTTGATATTAAAGGGGGTTAGCACTGCAATAGATTTCAATTGCGGATTCTGGGATAAGCTTTGGATCAGCAAGAATCGTTTCAATGGTTGCGGTTTTATTTAAAACACTGGAAAGGAGTGGCCGGAAATCTGGAATACGCTTTTTGTGCATTGGACGCCGAGCAAGAACCTTTCCATTGGAGATTACTGGTAGGGAATCAATGCATGGTTTCGGAGCAATCACCTCGAATGAATTCGCCAATGAAGTCGACATGAAATACAGCCTCTGACTTATGAATGATAACGGATCCGATACTCCCGTTACCTCAAATGTTTCGCTCATCCTGAAATAAATCAATTGCTGTTCGGGCTTTTTCAAATCCAGATTGCGAATGTCGATCTGACTTTGAAATCTAACGATACTCACAAGAAAAACGCAGCAAAGGCACAATCGAAGATTAATCATGGTTTGCAGGTTTGAAGCTTATACCACTTCATGCTTATAAAATAGTCCCTCCTGCATTGCGATTTGGAAGTCTGTTATGGGTAATGCGCTGCAGGATCTTTCATGCATCAAGTATTAAATGCCGTTAGAGTAGCTGTTATAGGCCAATGGAGTGAAACAGTTTTCAACTCTCGCAGATACATAAACGCTCTTAAACGACAAAAAAGCTTAAATATTTCATTCATATCGCACAGCCTTTCGCACTCCGGCGCATGTCTGCAAGCTCCTGTCCAGAATCGAATAGCAACCGCCTCCTCTCACAAAGACTCATTTCCATACCTTTGCACCTCTCAAAAATCGATTATGCATAGAAGTCATACGTGCGGCGAACTCCGCATTTCAGATATCGGAAAAACAGTAACGCTAAGCGGATGGGTGCAGCGCTCCCGCGACCTCGGTGGAATGACCTTTGTAGACCTCCGCGATAGATATGGAATTACGCAGTTGGCTTTTAATATGGAGACCCTTGACGACCTCTGTCTTCAAGCCCGTAAACTAGGTCGTGAATATGTGATAAAAGCAAACGGGAAAGTAGTAGAACGCCATTCAAAAAATAACCACTTAGCTACCGGCGAAATTGAAATTCTAGTAGAAACTCTTACTGTTCTGAATAGTAGCAAAACACCTCCTTTTACCATCGAAGACGACAGCGATGGCGGCGACGATTTGCGCATGCAATGGAGATACCTTGACTTACGAAGAAATCCCCTCCGCGACAACCTGATATTGCGTCATAGGATGGGCATTGAGACCCGAAAATATCTCGACAGTCTTGGCTTCCTGGAAATTGAAACGCCGTACCTTATCAAATCAACTCCGGAAGGTGCCCGCGATTTTGTGGTTCCAAGTAGAATGAACCCCGGTCAATTTTACGCCTTGCCACAATCTCCGCAAACATTTAAGCAAATTCTGATGGTGGCCGGATACGACAGGTACTATCAAATTGTTAGATGCTTTCGCGATGAAGATCTTCGAGCAGATCGTCAACCCGAATTCACGCAGATCGACTGTGAGATGGCATTCGTAGAACAAGAAGACATTCTGAACAACTTTGAAAGCATGGTTCGCCACTTATTCAAAGCTGTGAAGAATATTGACATCGCAAGCGTTCCTCGCATGTTGTATAGCGATGCCATGAGCAAATACGGGAGCGACAAACCGGATATTCGTTTTGGAATGGAGTTTCAGTACATCACTGAACTCATGAAAGGCAAGGACTTCAATGTATTTGATAGCGCTCAAAGCGTGATTGGTATTGTTGTTCCGGGCTTCGCATCTTATACACGCAAACAGTTAGACGAGTTAACAGACTGGGTGAAACGTCCACAAATTGGAGCGAAAGGCCTTGTATACTGCTTATGCAACGATGACGGATCTTTCAAATCATCGGTAGATAAATTCTATTCCCAGGACGACTGGAAATCTGTTGCCAATAAAATGGGAGCAGTCAAAGGCGACTTACTTCTTTTATTGAGTGGAGATGTAGATAGCACACGAAAGCAAATGAGTGAATTGCGATTGCTTATGGGGACTAGACTTGGTTTAAGGAATCCGGCGGTATTTGCACCACTGTGGGTGCTCGACTTCCCACTTCTTGAATGGAGCGAAGAAACTGGCCGTTGGCATGCAATGCACCACCCATTTACTTCACCAAAACCAGAACATATTGAACTTCTGGATACAGATCCAGGATCGGTCAACGCAAATGCTTACGATTTTGTGATCAATGGTGTTGAAGTAGGCGGTGGATCTATCAGAATTCATGATCGTGATGTTCAATCGAGAATGTTCACACTGCTTGGTTTCAGTGCTGAAGAAGCACAATCGCAATTCGGCTTTTTGTTAAATGCCTTCGAATATGGAGCGCCTCCACATGGTGGCATAGCTTTTGGTTTCGATCGGCTTTGTTCGCTCTTTGGTGGAGCGGAAGGTATTCGCGATTTCATTGCTTTCCCTAAAAATAATAGCGGAAGAGATGTAATGATTGATGCGCCCTCTGAAATTGCCAAGGAACAACTCAAGGAATTAAATATTTCAGTAAATTCATAAATTCGTGCGCATTGGGCCATTCCAAAATGAACCTAGGTGCGTATTCAAAGTGGTCGCAACAAAACAGTAAAATGATATGAAGAATAAAACAAGATATTCCCTACTCCTGATTGCACTTGCCTTCTTAACAGTGGTAGAAGGGTTCAGTCAAAACAAAGCGACGAAAACCAGCATTACCGGACAAATTTTTAATCCGGACAAAGAATACTACATGCTTCGTCATCGCGAAAATTTAGACACGATTTGGGTGGATACTGAAGGCAAATTCGCCATAGACATCAAACTCAACCAGCCCGAAGAATGTAAAATTATTGTTGGGAAAAACACCATAAGAATGTATGTGCTTCCTGGCGATATCGCTTATTGCGAATATAGCGCGGATAAGCCTAATAATCCGCCAGTATACTCTGGCAAAAGCGGCATCTATAGTCAGTTTTTCACCGAGATAGCTAAAAACGAAATGCGCTACGCACGCAATGTTCACTCGAAAGTTCTAAACCCGCTGAGTCCTGCGCGTGTATTGACAGTAGAAGATAGTATCTTGAAACTGCGCATTGAATTTGTAGAAAAATATTGCACTGATAATTCTCTTGAAGTTTCATTCCGCGAGTATCAGATTGAAGGCATGAAGTATCTTACATTAACTGAACTTTGTAACTACAGAAAAACCTCGAGCAACTACACTGCTGATTCTCTGAAGTCTGAAAGACCATCGTTTGATTCTGCCATTAACAGATTGCCAATTGATAATCTTAAGATGCTCTACAGCGATTTCTACCAGCAATTCGTTCGTTCGTATGTGAGTGGAAATGCCATGCATTCAATGACCTTCGATAGTCCTGACGATTATCCGGAGTATTACAACAAGCAAATGGATGATTGCTTGAGATTGTTGAAAAATGAGGAAGTTAGAAATTACATGATTAAAGAAATCGCAGTTGAAGCAATGCGAGAATCTGGTACTAGAGATATTTCTGGCTTCATCAAGAAATTCGAAGACAACTGCACAAACCAACTTATGAAGACTAGGGTACTTAATATCTGGTCTACATACGCCGCCATCCAACCAGGTGGTTTATGTCCTCCAACAGAATGTTATGATGCCAATGGCAAAAATATTATGTTGTCGGAATTAAAGGGTAAAGTGATCTACATCGACATTTGGGCGACTTGGTGTGGGCCTTGCAAACGTGAAATTCCAATGTTGAAAGAACTTGAAGAAGAGTACCATGGAAAAAATGTTGAGTTCGTGAGTATTTCAACTGACAAGGATATAGAGGCTTGGAAGAACTTTATTGTTGCACAAAATTTGGGGGGATTACAACTTCACCAATCTGACAATTTTGACTCAAGTATTTCAAAGAATTTTATTGTGAATAGCATCCCTCGATTTATACTGATTGATGCCAACGGGAAAATAGTAAGTTCCGATGCACCAAGGCCTTCAAGTGGTCCAACTATTCGTGCACTTCTCGATAAAACACTCGGATAAGTTTGCACATTGAACCAAAAGGAAAAGAATTTGTTTTAATAATATCAATCCATATAAAAATGTATCCTTCAGAATTAGTAACCCCAATGCGTGATGAGCTTACCCGCGAAGGTTTTTCCCAGCTCACTACACCTGAACAAATAGACGAAGCCATAAATAGCGATGGCACAGTAGTAGTTGTTATCAACTCCGTTTGTGGATGTGCCGCCGGCAGCATGCGCCCCGGAGTTCGACAAGCCGTAAAAACTGCATCTAAATTACCCTTAAAACTCACCACTACATTTGCTGGTGTTGATAGCGCGGCAGTAGACCGAGCACGCAAACACATGTTGCCTTATCCTCCGTCTTCACCGAGCATAGGACTTTTTAAAGATGGCAAACTCGTTCACATGATTGAGCGTCATCACATCGAAGGACGCACTGCCGACATGATTGCAGAAAATTTGAAGCTTGCGTTCGAAGAGTATTGCTGAGACAAAATCAAACAGTAAATACGTAATACCCATTCTGTCTATAAACCGGTCTAAACTACTTTATAAGCATGAAGTGGTAAATCCCGTCAAAGTAGCTGTTATAGGTCAATGGAGAAGATTAGAATTGGCCCATAACAGATACATAAACGGTGCTATCCCGTTTTAGACCTAAACTTCGGATCTTATTGTATTTTGTGATCAATAATCACGCTCCCAAATTTCGACTTTGAAATTCCGGGTGTATACCTTTCCTTCGCCTCTCCACCAGAGATAAGTGTTTATAGTATCGGACGGTTTGCGCATTTCAGGAGATAAATAGTCCAGTTTAATTTTGCACCAAACTCCGCTTTGAGCAGGCATTTCATCGACTGATTTCGTGAAATAAGAATAAACAGCTCCCTTGTGTTCTGCTGTTGCCACAATTCTCAATTCACTTTCATTCAAAGAATCAGGAATAAATACTTCCGCTTCTATACACATCCAAAAATGGTCCTTTTGAGTCCATTCATTAAATGGCTTTTTGATTCCCTTTGTAAATCTCTTGTCCTCATTCAATTCGAAAACCCTGTAATTCAAAGAATCAATGATAATAGAATCTAAAAATGGGGTCTCAGCACTTGGCAGATCTATTGTAGTTGTGAGGACGTAATCGGATCGATCTTTAAAAACCATTGATTCGGTAAATGATCTCTCTACCAATAGCAGTCTCTCCGAACTCGGATCTCTTTCTGTTTTGCCAAACATCTTCCAGAAATATGGACCTGTCATTCGATCTTTGTTGATTATTCTATACTCATATTGCCATGAAAAGAACATAGTGCTAACACTTGCAAGGAAAACCGCCGCAAATGCAATAAAACGCAGGCGCAAACCCTTTACCCCGGAAATCAAAGCACCAATCATAATTGCCATCACGGGAAGCGACTGAACCATCGATCGCTGACTAAAACACTGGGCATACCACCATCCTGACCATGACGAAAGGAAGTAAATGTTAGCCATTGAAAAGAGAAGTAAAGACCAAAACCATTCTCGATTTCTTCTCCACAAATAAATGAAACCAAAAAAGGCGACAAACATCAGTGGCGTATAAACAAACCAGCCTTTGCGATACGAAAATAGAAATTCGATTGTATGAGGAGAACCAAAATCAAAGCCTTCACTTGGGTTTGCGTAACTCATGTAAAACCAATGACCCGTAGTGATCTTCCAAAAAATAAATTGAGGCAATACAATGATCACAGCAAGAATAATCGCAGGAAACAAATTTCGGAACTCAAAAAATAATCTCCACTTATTGCGCCATACTTCCTTATTAGAAATACCATAAAAAATAGGAATCAAGACCATCACCATTTCAGAAGGTCTACTTAAACATGCCAAGGCCATCGTAGCCGTAAGAACGAAAAACCACTTGGGCTTTCCTTCCTCGACACATTTGAGCGTAGCGATTAAAACAACAGTATAAAGCAAGAAAATGTAGGTATGAGATGTCGCCAAGCCCCCTGCCACTTGAATAAGGAAATTGGATGCTACCCCAATTAGAATGATTGATATAGCAACGATTCTATCATCAAAAAGCCGGAGAAGTAATTTTCGAAGTACAAGCAATCCAGCCAATACGATCAACAAAGACCATGCATACACGCTTTTTTGATAAGGCCTCGAAAAACCATCTTGTTCTTCACCAGTCCAACCTGCTACTATATGACCAACAAAAAAAGCCGGCGAATACATGATTGCCATGCCACATGTATACTGAGGGAGAAAATTTGATTGGTCTTTTACTTTATGCAGTTGGTATAAAGTTCCGCTGAAATCGTATTTCATTCGAGCCTCCTCCATCCAAGAGATGTCTTGTCCTGTAATGTCGCTGTGAATAAATGCAGCCGGCAAATAGTAATAATAACCTGCAGAATCCCAGGTTATCAATTCTGATGAGCTTCGAAAAGAAAAAATGAAAATTGCTGTGAATACAACAAATACAGATAATAAACTGCATAGGCTCCTCATGACTTCAGACCTCTAAAAATCTCCCTTATGTTTCGCGGTCTCAGAATACAATCTTCCTGACCTAAGTCGGGAAAGACGCATAGCTGTATGCTCTGCACCTCAGGTATAGTGAAGTATTCAGGGGTAAATGTCATCAAATCAAGTGGTAGAAATTAATGCAAGCAAATCGATATACTGGAAATTTTATACCATTTACATTTGAGTATCTCCCGATCTGCTTCTCTTGTATTTCTGAAGGTATGTTCGCAGGATTTGGCCCGAATGTATTCATGGCGATTGGCTCCTATCTATGATTTAGTGGAAACGTGAAAGAGATTTTTAGAGGTTGCCTTAAGGTGTTTTCGATCCCAAATATTGTATTTCAAGATGCACCAAATCGCACGAAAGCCATCTTTCCAACCAATTTTTTTCCCTTGGGCATAAGTGCGTCCGTAATAAGAAATACCTACTTCATAAATACGTATATCAGGAATTCGCGCAAGTTTCGCCGTTAGTTCTGGTTCGAAACCAAAACGATTCTCTTTTAGCAAAAGATTCTTTATAATGTCACTCCTAACCATCTTGTAACATGTTTCCATGTCGGTGAGGTTAAAATTGGTGAGAGCATTTGACAAAAAAGTCAGAAATTTATTTCCCAACGAATGCCAAAAGAAAAGTATTCTATGGGGTTCGCCTCCCATAAAACGAGAGCCGTATACCACGTCCGCTTCACCTCTCAAAATAGGTTTCAACAAGAATTTATAATCTTCTGGATCGTACTCCAAATCGGCATCTTGAATAATCACATAATCACCTGTAGCCAATTCAATTGCCTTATGTAAAGCAGCACCTTTACCTTTATTGAAGGGTTGTGAAAAAAGCATGATGTCTAGTTCCGAATGTTCGGTTTTGTAATTTTCTAATACATATCCCGTATCGTCTGTTGAAGCATCATTCACAACAACGATTTCCTTTTGAATGCCGTCAGGAAGTTTAACAGCGGCTACTCTATCCAAAATTTTTCTGATAGAAGGACCTTCGTTATAGGCCGGAATAAGTATTGAAAGCCTTCGCATCGCTCTTGTTTAATGAGCTATTATTTATTCGCCATTACTTTCGGAACGCGGAAATAGTACATGTCCTTTTTCGGAGCATTGCTTAAGGCTTCCACTTGGGTAATATCTATTCTGGATTCATCTTCACGCAGATGATTCACCTCATCATTCATAAAAATAAGAGGCTCTACACCTTCCACATCCACCTCCGCAAGTTTGTCTACAAACGATAGCATATTGTTCATGTCTACAAGGATTTCCTCCTTCGCTTGACTATCAAATTCAAGACGTGCGAGTTCCGCCATTTTGTTTACTGTGTCCTTGTCAATCTTCATTTTCGTGTAATTTCCTATGATATTGTTGCGGAAGAGCGCTTTCAATTTGCTCAAAAACCCGGTGCCGCAAATTTACTAATTCTTGGTCACTATACCCTGTAGGAGGCACAATTGGTTCATGAATCACCACTCTCACCTTGTGTGGCAATGAAGGACTGAAGAGCTTTCCAGGATCATTCATGATTTTATAGTTCTGTACCCAAGTTACAGGCACAATGGGCACCTGTTTGTCTATCGACATTCTGAATGCCCCGTTTTTAAAGGCTTTCATGCGTGGTGTAGCGTACGGAATAGTTCCCTCGGGGTAAATGGCAATACAATCACCTCTGTCTATGGCCTCATATGCCTTTTGCAAAGATTGATACGCTTGCTTGTTGTTTTCTCTTCGCACTGGAATATCCATTGTCTTGAAAAAAAGCCGAAAAAGCGGCCATTTCAGCAACTCACCCTTTCCAATAAATAGAAAGTAATCGCTGAAAATGGCATACATAAATACAGTATCCAGATAGGAGCTGTGATTGGAAGCAATGATATATGGAGGTTTAGGCAACTTTTTCCTTTGCTCTCGACTAATCGGACAGAACATGAGCGTTCGGAGTATCCACGACCAGCATCTCTTCATAGCAAACGCAGCAGGAAACCACTTCTCTCTTGACAAAAGGAGCCAAAACACGGGGTACAAGACCATCAGACTCATCCAAAAGACGAAACCAATCCAAAGCTTGTAGAGCAGATATATGGGAGCCAGCAGGATTTTCATGAATTTATAGGCCCGCGAAGCTAACAAAAATGTGTTGAATAGACTCCTGTTTTGGTTTTCCTCAAATCCGCTCGTTCTTTGCGGTCTCAATCATTTTCTATGGCACGCATACTCACAGGCATCCAAAGCACCAACGTTCCTCACCTGGGCAATATTCTTGGGGCCATTGTTCCTGCTATTCAAGAAAGTAATAAACCCGGTAATGATGCATATCTATTTATAGCCAATTTCCATTCGCTCACACAAATTAAAGATCGGGCTGTAATGGAGTACAACACACATGCGGTAGCTGCAACTTGGCTCGCTTTTGGACTTGATACAGATAAAAATACCTTCTACCGTCAAAGTGATGTTCCCGAAGTAGCTGAGCTCACTTGGTACCTCGGCTGTTTTACACCTTATCCTATGTTAGCCAATGCGCATAGCTTTAAAGACAAATCGGATAGACTGAGTGATGTGAATGCCGGACTTTTTGTGTATCCAGTTCTTATGGCTGCAGACATTATTCTATACGATGCAGATATAGTGCCTGTTGGTAAAGATCAAGTTCAACACTTAGAAATCACACGAGATATAGCGGAGACATTCAATCGGCTTATGGGCGACACGTTTGTAGTTCCAAGTGTGCAACTCAGCGAAAGAACCATGTACATCCCGGGCACCGATGGTCAGAAAATGAGCAAGAGTTACAACAATTTCATCAATGTGTTTTTACCCGAAAAAGAACTGAAGGATGTCATCAACAAAAAGATCATAACAGATACAACACCTCTTGAAGAACCAAAAGATGCTGAGAATAGTGTCGTATACAAATTATATAAACTCATCGCTCCGTCGGAAGCTACGGCCGGAATGAAATCCAAGTTAGAGGCCGGCGGATATGGATGGGGTCACGCCAAAAAGGATTTGTTCGAAGTAATTCTCAATACTTATTCGAAAGAAAGAGAAATTTTCAATCACTACATGAGCAATCTCTCTGAGCTCGAGGAAAGATTACACACCGGTGCTGCAAAAGCACGAATTACCGCACAGTCTACATTAGAACGAGTGAGAAAAAATCTTGGGTACTAAATAAGTTTAGTTGCTGTATTTGGTCTTCCATTTTTCATACAACTTCGTTTGCTTGTTGGATAAATCTATGTTGCGACCTTGAATCCACGCATACTCGACATTATTGGTCATCATATCAAGGGCATCACCTGTTGAAATAAACAGAGTTGCATCTTTTCCTGTTTCAATAGAACCACATGTTTCGTGTACACCAAGAATTTTTGCTGTATTCAAACTAAGACACTTTACCGCTTCCTCATAAGGCAAACCATAGGCTACTGCTGTTCCTGCATAAAACGGAATATTTCTTGAACCCATGCGCTCCATATCTCCGGAGTTTTCAAAACAAAATATAACGCCGAGTTTGTGCAACATCGATGGCAACTTATAACTGAGATCTACATCGTCTTCGTTGAAGCGAGGCAAGCTGTGAACTCTTCGAAGCATAACCGGAATGCTATTGCTAATTAAGGCCGCCGAGCATAAAACAGCATCGTAGGCGCCCACAATGACCATCTGGTCAATTTGCATTTCATTTTTAAAACGGATCGCTTCTGTAATTTGTTTAACATCGTCTGCATGAACATACAAAGTTGAACCACCAGCAAAAATTGCACGTAGGGCCTCAAAACGAACCTCTGTAATGTTGCCTTTCGCTTGTGAACAATAAGCTTTTGCTTCTGAGAAAAAACTTTGGATTTCGCGTAGCTGTTGCTCGTATGTCTTTACCTTTTCGATTTTTACACTACCCTTATCGAATTGGCGATGAAAAACAGTTGGCCAATTCAAATGTACCCCGTCATCCATTTTCACAACAGCGTCTTCCCAATTCCATGCATCGAATTGGACTACACAAGATGTTCCACTTAATACACCGCCACGTGGAGTAATTTGTCCCATAAGAACACCGTTGCTCCTGACAGTTGGGATAATTTCGGACTCAGTATTGTAGGAAATAACAGAGCGAATAGATGGGCGAAAAGTACCAGCCTCTTCCAAATTGCTCGATTGACGTACCAGATCCAATTCCAATAAACCGAGGGTAGAATTAGGTGCAATAAATCCGGGGTAAACATCCTTTCCTGAAGCATCAATAATGGTGTCGTATGCACTCATGTCCATTCGAATGATAGTAGCATCGGCCACAAGCGTGAACTTGCCATCGACAAATCCAATGGCACTATTTTCAATTACACCGCCAGTTCCCAAATGTGCTCTTCCATTCATGACCAGGATCTTCTTACTTTGCTTTTCTGCTGGAGTCGGTACCTCCTGGGCTGATCCTAAAGTACAAAAGGCAAACAAAAACAAACTACAAATTGATTGATATATCATGTATCGCATATTCTTCATTTTTCTGTTGTCTTATTGTCCGAATAAATATGTTCCTGTATTGTCTAACGTATCGCAGTGGAAATGCTTCGGATGTTTATGCATAGGAGTTTGAGTTTTTTCGCCCTCCTTCTTTGCACCCATCATCTTTTGAATGATTCGATCGCGTTCCACCTGAATATCTTTTCTCAATTGAGCATCTTCCTCTACATCATACATTCTTCTCCCATCTACAAATGTCCTTTCTGCTTTCGCGTATATACTCAATGGATGGGCACTCCAGATCACCAGATCGGCGTCTTTACCTATCTCCAGAGAACCAATTCTGTGATCCAGATGGAGTAGTTTTGCCGGATTCAATGTTACAAATTTCAATGCCTCTACTTCCGGAACGCCTCCATACTTCACAGCCTTAGCTGCCTCCTGATTGAGTCGACGAGCCATTTCTGCATCATCGCTATTAAATGCAACAGTTACTCCTTGCTCCCAAAGCAAAGCACCATTGTGGGGAATGGCATCTTTCACTTCATATTTATACGCCCACCAGTCGCTAAAGGAGGAAGCTCCTGAACCATGTGTTTTCATCTTGTCGGCCACTTTGTATCCTTCGAGAATATGAGTGAACGTATTTATTGTAAAACCCATACTATCGGCTACGTGCATTAGCATATTAATTTCACTTTGGATATAGCTATGACAAGTGATAAACCTTTCCTTCTGAAGAATTTGCCAAAGAGCTTCCATCTCAAGATCTTTTCTAGGCATCACCAATTTATTGCCCTTCTTCTTGGAGCCTGCGTTGTAGCTTTTCCATGCCTCCCCATATTCACGTGCTCTAATAAAGTGATCGTAGTACAATTGTTCTACACCCATCCTCGACAATGGAAAACGATCGTCGCCAGAAGTTGAATAATTGGCATGCGTTACATTTTCACCTAAGGCAAACTTGATAAAAGGAACGGCGTCTTCGACAAGCATTTCCTCTGCATTTGCTCCCCATCTTAATTTGATTATTGCACTCTGACCACCAATCGCATTTGCAGAACCATGCAACAATTGCGCTGTTGTAACACCGCCGGAAAGCTGACGATAAATATTGATATCCTCCGGCCAAACAACGGAAGCCTCTTCCACTTCGGCACTGCTAGATTGCGCTCCTTCGTTCACGCTTAAAAGAGCAATGTGACTGTGCTCATCTATTACTCCGGGAGTTATGTGTTTACCTTGTGCATCAATCACTGTTGCGCCATCGTATCCCTTCAAATTAAGATCCTTTCCCACGGCAACTAATTTTCCACCGCTCATGAGGACCTGACCATTTTCAATTTTCCCTTGAGGACCACAAGTCCAAACAGTAGCGTTTTTAATGAACAACGTTTCCTGCTTTGGATACTCCTTCCTTCCATATACTACAAAAGGGTAGATCACCTCAGGCAAAACAACTGATTTCGCAACTGAATCCATTTTAGCCGTCTCGGCTTTTTCTTTCTCCTTGGTCCTGCTAATGGTCCAATTGATCCAATCACCTCCTGGCTTTTGGCCGGTTCCTTGCCAATTACTTTCACCACTTGCAATAGTTCCAGTAAGTCGTAGCAGTCCTGAATAATTTTTGTCCTTCGGATTAAAATTCATTGTCACAAAACGTTCTGTGACATTCATATTCACCGCTACATGAGTCGTATCCATCACATCCACAGAATCTTTTACAGCAGGAGCAATAATTAATATTTCAGCACTATTTTTTCCTGCTGAACCCGTTACTTCAAAAGGATATAAAATACCACCCACATTCAAAACATAGGTTCCACTGAGATCAGGCTTGCTGTAATTCTCGATCACGAATCTCTCACCTTGTACCCAGTTCTCGTAAATCTTTGCGCCATCTTTTGTAACCCAGTCGGACGACAAAATAAAATTGGCCCACATCCCTGTTTTCAGCGCACCTACTTCATTGTCCTTGCCAATAAGACTAGCAGGAGTATATGTAAGCGCCTTTAGCACATCTTCATGAGTAAGTCCGGAAGAGGAAATCTTTTGAAGAGATTTGAAAAAAACTGATTTGTCCGACAATCCGCTTAGTGTAAAAGCATATTTCAAATCAGCAGATTTTAACGCATAAGGATTGAAAGGAGCTTGTTCCCAGTGCATCATTTCTTCCGTGCTTACCATGCGGGTGAGAAAAGGATCACTCACATCATAGGCATCTGGAAAACTCAATGGAAGAATAAAAGAAGCACCTGTCTTTTTAATGTCCTCCAAACGTTGATATTCATTTCCCCCGCCGCGAATGATATACTGTACGCCAAATTCATCACCAATTATATCAGTCCTGAAAACATTCCATTTGTCACCTGCATCAATGAATTGCGGAAAAGATTGAATCTCATTAAATGCTTCGAGAGAAATGTTTCTCTCAGATTTATCACCACCATTTTTGTACCAAGAGGCATCCAAATAAGTCTGTCGCAAAAGAGCGATAGATCCCATGAGAGAGCTCGGGTAAGTTTGGGAACTGCTGCCTTTACTTAATGAATAGTGTGCAGCGGCATCTGTGTCTATCAAATTAATGTGATCAAGATTTCCTAGGCACACTAGAGCAGATGTGCCTCTTACAATGCCATCATGTTGATGCGTCAAAACAGTTCCGAATCCCAACCCACGTAATTCTTTGGCCATTTCTTCATCACGCGTAAACATCAACTTTGCCTTCATGTCGGAGCGAATGGCTTGATTCCATCCGAAGGCACCTTTGCGATTACTCTCCGATTGGCCTCCTCTTCTCCATTCAGGCTGAACAACTTTTGGCATCCCGTAGTCGCTATCCAGATCAATGAACGACGGATAAATATAAAGACCTTCGACATCCATTACTACCGCATTCTTTGGGATGGTTAGTCCACGTCCAGCTCCAACAACTTTTCCTTTTTCGATAATCAATGTTGCATCTTCAACATAGGTTTGATAGTCTATAAAAATATTTGCATGAATAAGGGCCACAGATGTTACATCTTTTGGCAGGACGCCATTAAATGGAAAAGTCTCTTGAGCCTTTAGCCCAAAAATACCTATACACAAAATGCAACAAGCTAAGAGCCGGTTTTTCATAAGGTCCGATTGAAGTGGTTTGAGCAAAAGTAGGAAAAGTAGGTGCAACAAATAGATCTGTATCCAAACGGTCAAGAACCTCTGCATTTGATTGCTAGGGGCACAAATGCCATAGCTCCGATAATTTATACCAATTCCACTTGTAAAATAGAACATCCTGCATTGCGCATTGGATTCTGTTTTGATTCATGCGCTGCAGGATCTTGCACGCATGAGGTGGTACATGCTGTTAGAGTAGCTGCTGTAGGCTAATGGAGTGAAACAGTATTTGACTATTACAGATAATACCAATTCTGCTGGTAAAATTGCCCATCCTACAATGCGCATTGGAATTCTGTTTTGGTTCATGCGCTGTATGATCTTGCATGCATGAAGTGGTAAAAACCGTTAGAGTAGCTATTATAGGCTAATGGAGTGAAACAGGATTGGACTATTACAGATAATACCAATTCTGCTAAAAAAATTGCCCATCCTGCATTGCGCATTGGAATTCTGTTTTGGTTAATGCGCTGCATGATCTTGCATGCATGAAGTGGTAAATACCGTTAGAGTAGCTGTTATAGGCTGTAGGAGTGAAACGAAATTGGACTATTAATGATACCTAAACGGTATTAGATGAAATATCTGAATCAAGTTCACTCCAATTGAGAACATTACATGTCTTCAAACTGTCTTATTTTTGACGACTCAATAGAATAGATATGTCAGAAAAAAAAAGAATTCCCACCTCCCTGTATGCCGAGATGACACCTAACCCGGCTGCGATTAAATTCGTAGCGGACCGTCTGCTTATTACAGGCGGCATGCAACTTGAATACCGCAGTAAAGCCGAAGCGAAAAATTCATCGCCATTGGCAGAAGAAATTTTCAATTTTCCATTCGTAACCTCTGTATTCATCAGCGGCACATTTGTTACTGTTGTAAAGGACAACTCTCTCGAATGGGATATGATTCTTATGCAACTTCGGGAGTATATCCGCGAATGGCTCATGGACAATGAAATTGCGGTGACAGCAGTTACTAGTGAAGTACTGAACAGAGGAGCAGAGCGCGCCAATGAATTAGGGGCGGACACACCTGCATCAAAAACTTCGATAGACTATAGCGATTTCACGCCATCAGAATTTGACGAAGAAATTAAAAATCTACTCGATGAATTTGTCCGTCCGGCAGTCGAATTGGATGGTGGGGCCATTGACTTCATGGCCTACAAAGACAAAAGAGTTTTTGTACAATTGAAAGGATCATGCAGTGGATGCCCCTCCTCGACACAAACCCTCAAGGGCGGAATTGAGAATATGCTCAAAGCCAAAATGCCTGGTGTGGTGGAGGAAGTGGTAGCGGAGTCGGTTTAGAAGTAAAGTCTGCGTTTAGCTTATTATTTTCTGGAGAACAGCATTAGTTCCGTAGGAACGGCATCACACCAGTCGGCAATCAGTTTCATCTCAGTTCCGTAGCAATGTAAATGATACCATCCAGCAGTATAAATCCTTCCCAGTTCCTTATGAACGGCATCACACCAGTCGGCAGTCGGTTTCATCCCAGTTCCGTAGCAATGTAATGATACCATCCAGCCTTGCCAATTCCTTCCCAGTTCCGTAGGAACGATATCTTACCTCCAGCCTCACCAATTCCTTCCCATTTCCGTAAGAACGGCATCTTACTCCCCCAATCCTCCCCTTCTCGTGCTCATCCACAACCCGGAATTTGGAAAGAGATAAACCCGCTGGCACGCCAAACCTCTTTTACTTCGTCCATTGTGACTTGATATGGCTCATATACCGGATTGTCTGATCCCAATACAAAGCCGCGACGAGGACCTGGCTTTTCAACAAGTCTTTTATAGACTATTCCTTCCGATTCTGTGACAAAAACATAACACTGTCCTTTTTTCAAATTGAGCCAATCGGTTTCAAATTGCGTAATCACGTAACTCCCACTTTCAAGGGGCAACATACTATCTCCGGCAATTTGAAAAATCCGATAGGTAAGTGACGAGCTAATCTCTTTTAATGGCAGATCGAAAACTGGAAGTGATTCAATGTATTCCACATCACCAAAACCATTGAGATATCCAGCAGCGGCTTTCATTGGAACCACCGAAACCTTTTCATTCCCTGTTTGGGAATCCACGGGAACTGTGAGTATTCGAAGTTGTATCGGATTCTTTTTCTTTTTTCTCTTTTCCCCGCGCCACTCCTTTCTGACAAGGTCATCGAGACTCAACTTAAAAAATTCCGAAAATCGCTGAAGCGTCACCAAGCTAGGCTCCGCTCGCTTTTCTTCATAGGCCCCAATTACAGCGCGATTTAAGCCTGTTTCATCGGCGAGTCCTGTTTGGGTAAGCCCTTTCGATTTCCTGAGCTTGGCGAGATTATCTGCAAAAATGGTCATAACAATAGGGTTTTAATTCTGGATTTCGCTTTTCAAAGGTGCTAAAATAATTAGCAATTTTCAAACTTCCGAAAAAATTCTTTCACTATGTGTCGGTGGAAAAGTTGTATCTTCACGCTTAAATTCGATAGGAGACCTTTGCAAAATAACTGCATTGCACTTTCCGACTAACAAAAAACTTTTTAAAACAATCAAGATGAAGACTCAACGCCTTTGGGTAATTTGCTTATTGTATTGCCTCGTCCATGATTCGTTTGCCCAAGAACCTATTCGATTTTGCACACACAATCACACTCACAATTCTTCTTGTGGTTTGGAAGCATTGCCGGAAGATCAAAACACATTTATTCCGCCGCCTGCGAGCTATGTTCCATTTGCTCCCAGAACGGCTACAATTACGGTAAATTATACTGGTTTTACTCCCAATGCTCAAACAGCATTTCAATACGCTGTAGATATTTGGGCAAGTGTTCTCAACTCCAACGTACCCATTGTTGTAAATGCCACATATACGAGCCTTGGAGGTAGTGTACTTGGTTTTGCGGGAGCCGAAGATTTTAGAAGAAATTTTGCGGGAGCAACCCAAACAAATACTTGGTTTCCGATTGCTTTGGCCAATAAGCTGAACGGAAACGATCTTGCCCCGGGGTTTATAGATATTAATGCCACTTTCAACTCCGATTTCACTTGGTACTTTGGCACAGACGGAAATTGTCCTTCGAATCAATACGATTTCGTGACCGTTGTCCTCCACGAACTATGTCACGGACTTGGATTTCTCGGTTTCGGCAATGTAAGCAATGGTCTGGGCACTGTTCAGCAGCTCAGCAGCCCTGCTATATATGATAGATTTACAGAAGACAATCCAGGGACAGATTTAGTATCCATGCCCAACAATAGTGCAACATTGGCAACTGCTCTAACCGGAGGCCAGGTGTATTGGTTCGGTGCGCAAGGTGTTTTAGAAAACGCAGGAAATCGTCCGAGGCTATATGCCCCAGGAGCATGGAACGGTGGATCGAGCTATTCTCATTTGAATGAAAATACCTATCCATCCGGTAACGTCAATTCACTCATGACCCCTTTCCTTGGCTCTGCAGAGGCGATACATGATCCCGGTCCAATCGTAGAAGGTATGTTTGTCGATATGGGATGGTCTTTTAATTCCTGCAGCATAAGCAATGTGGGAATTGGTACTCAAACTCCATGCAACCCATCTACAAATACGTATACGCAAGAAGTAATTGTGACATATACCGATCCACCTTCTTCGGGATTAATCAATATAAATGGAATCAATTTTCCCATAACCTCTTCTCCTCAATCGTGCATTTTGACACTTGCTTCAAGTGGACTTCAAATTACTTGCTCTGTTGAATTCACTGAATCCAACGCGTGCAATTATGAAATTATGAATGCGTGGCTTGCACCTTCTTCTTGTTGCGACAATATTCGCATTACCGCAGTAAATGAAATCACGAATCAAATCACTTTGAGAAACTATGGGACTTGTCTGCAAAACATAAACAACTTTCAAATTTGTAGCAGTGGCATTTGTACAAATGTTTCTTCGACTACTTTAATAAGCGGTAATCTCATTCTCGGTTCCAATCAGTCATGTATTGTACAATGGAATGCCTTTCCTGCATCGCCAAGTTCAGGGAATATTAGTATGCACGATCCTGGTGCCGCAGTAAACGATCCGACCAAAATCCTCGACTTCATGCAATGGGGTACACCTGGCCAAGGTGCCGAAAGTACCGCTGCGAATGCCGGTATATGGATAGCAGGAAATTTTCTTACAGACATTTCTCCATTCACATATATCGGTAACGGAACGCAATATGGAATCACTTTCTGGGATGGAATTACTCCTCCTTGCGCCATCACCTCTCTCACAGGAGGTACTCAAACTACATGCAATAGTGAAACAGATTTCTTTACTCAACAAGTTGTTGTTTCTTTTGTGAGTGGCCCTACAACAGGTAATTTAACAGTAAACGGGCAGATCTTTACCATTGGCTCAAGCCCGCAAACAGTCATACTCTCCAATTTGATTTCCGATGGGCTTCCAACGAATGTCAATGCCTTCTTTAGCTCAAACAATGGATGTACACTTACTACAAACAATCTCTTTGTTGCCCCTCCAACTTGCGCCTGTTTCACTGATGTAAACAACGATAATACAACGAACATCCAAGATTTCCTTCTCCTACTCTCCGACTTTGGATGTACATCCGGATGCACCGCAGATGTAAACGGCGATGGTGTTACCGGTGCTGCGGACTTGTTGTTAATCAATAGTTCCTTCGGAATAGATTGCCCTTGAAGCATTTACTTGACATATCAACCTTTATCCTATTCCTGATTTTATCTAGTTCTGCTATTTCTCAGGTAACCATTGAACGCCAATATATAGGTACTTCCAGCTTTCAAGGAGAATTAGGTGGGAATATATCTATCTCGTCGAGTATAGGACAACCTTTCTTTACCACTATTACGAGTGGTTCAAAAGGACTAACTCAAGGATTTGAGCAGCCTTCTTTTCGCGATTGTGAAGGTGACTTTGACAACAACGGTGTAGTAAACATTACGGACCTTTTGATTTTCATTTCGTCATTCAGCTCCTATAATCCAAGTATAGATATGAATGGAGATGGCTTTGTTGGCGTTACAGATCTTATCATATTCATCACCCTGCTTGGAACAAGTTGTTCATAGGACAATCTCTAGTGATTATGGCCGTAAAAAAGAATGTAATACTAGTTCATGGATTCCTAGAAAGCGAGTCGATGTGGAGTGAACTTCTGCAAAACACATCTTCGAGACTCGCTTTTCATACCATAGCACTTCCAGGGCACAAAGGTGGTAGCGAAGTTCTGCCAGATGAACTCAGCGGATATGCAGACTACATAAGCAAAAAATTGGATGAACACAAAATCAAAGATGCATTTTTAGTAGGCCATAGCATGGGTGGGTATTGTTGTCTCGACTTTGCAAAAAGATATTCTTATCGCGTGAAAGGGATTTGTCTCTTTCACTCAAGTGCTGCTGAAGATGGCCCTGAAAAAAAACAATCCAGGTTAAACGCTATGGACCTTATCCGTGAAAACAAATCTGCTTATATAAAAACACTTTTGACTTCCGTGTTTGCGATAAAAAATCGCGAAAAATTCAAGGAGCAAATAACGACTCTTTGCGAAAATGCCGGCACAATGAAAGAAGAAGCGATCATAGCAGCACAAAACGCCATGATGAATCGAGAAGGCAGCGTTGAATTTCTAAAAGAGCGCCAGTTTCCACTCTTTTATTATGTAGGTCAGCACGACGAACTACTTCCACAGGAAAAAATGCTTAAAGAAATTCAATCTATTCCTGGATCTCTTGTACACTTTTCCGAATCAGCCGGACACATGGGACAATATGAAGATACGCTTGATGCATTTGGTTTTTTGAAACGCATTGTGAGGGCATATTGAACCCAGAATCCGCATTGAGATTCGCTATAAAGTGCTAACCCCAATGAAAGCAAGAGCTCTCGCCCGACTTTTATACCGTTTATCCCGCATTACGTATGAGGGCAATTTTTGTAGAATGCGTGCGGGATTCTCAAATCTAAGCGATAGAATACTGCATTCATCGGCAAAATTAGGGTGCAATTTTTCTATCGCTTGAT
>JAWXBG010000160.1:0-4268 GCA_034439875.1 Flavobacteriales bacterium | reverse complement strand
TCCGGACGGTGAGTTGGTAACGGTAGATTCCAGCCACGTCAAACATGTGCATAAAACAGTAGGCGTTTCGAAGGAAATAGCACGACAAGGAATACCGGGACGGAAGTTTGTCATGGTGATTGATCTGGCCAAGTGCAGAAACGCAAGGAAATGCGTCACCGCTTGTCAGAAAATGCATCACTTACCTGAGGAGGATGAGTGGCTGCAAGTCAGACTGATGAAAGACAGCCCGGATGCCGCCCCATATTGGTTCCCGAAGATCTGTTTTCATTGCGACAATCCACCTTGTGTAAAGGTATGTCCTGTGGATGCAACCTTTAAACGTCAGGATGGCTTGGTGCTCATAGACACCGACAGATGTATAGGCTGTAAGTTCTGTATGGCTGCTTGTCCATACTCAACCAGGGTGTTCAACTGGTCTGAACCCGATCAACCGGAAGAAATCAAATGCCTTGATTATTCTCCGGAAACCAGTGTTCCGGCTAAAATAGGAACCGTGGCCAAATGTGATTTCTGCCCGGATATGGCCAGGGAGGGATTACTACCCGATTGCGTAACAGCCTGCCCAAATGGTGTATTTTATTTTGGTGATCAAAACGAAGATGTGGTCACGAATGGGGATGAGACTATTCGATTCTCCGAAATCATCAGGGACCGGGGCGGTTATCGTTTCGCCGAGGATCTTGGTACGGAGCCAAGGGTATGGTATCTCCCACCTAAAGACAGAATGTTCCCGGTCGAACGAGGGATGGAAGACCTGCCTGCGGAGATCAAAGACAGGTTCAAAGGAGTAATGGAAGAATAATAGAGGAGAAGCAATACAATTTATTTTAATGATCATATAATGACGTGAGATTATGATGCGGACTACAAATACAGGAATTCAAATACAGAGAATATTCGCTCCAATGATAGAGCGTACCAGTTTGCGCGAAAAATTGTGGATTGGTATGCTGTTGTCTGTTCTGGCAGTTGGAATGTATGCCTTGTACTTGCAAGCGACAGTAGGGCACACGGTTACCGGTATGCGTGACAATGTGGTTTGGGGTATCTACATAGCTAACTTTATTTTCTTTATCGGGATCAGTTATGCCGGCGCTGTTATTTCAGGGCTTCTCCACTTATTTCAAGTTGAATGGCGTAAACCAATCATTCGGATTGCTGAATTGATTACAGTCATTGCCACAATTATAGGCCCTTTGTTCATTCTCCTTTGCGTGGGCAGGTTAGACAGGCTTCATCACCTTGTCTTATACGCAAGGCTTCAGTCTCCTATCACCTGGGACGTATTGGCGATCAGCACCTATCTGACGGGAAGTATTATATTTCTTTATCTCGCATCGGTCAAAGATTTTGCCATTTACCGTGACAGCACAACGCTAAACCTCTCCAAATGGAAAAGAAGGTTTTTCGCCTTTATGGCCATCAATTACCATGACACACCTTCACAACAGAAAAGTATTAATGTTGCCATGAACCTTATGGCGATCATGATTATTCCGCTTGCCATTATTGTCCACTCTGTCTTGTCATGGATCTTTGGTATGACCCTGCGACCAGGCTGGCATAGTACCATTTTTGGACCTTATTTTGTGTTGGCCGCTATTTATTCAGGCACAGGTGTCCTCATTATAGCGTTATACATCTTTCGCCGCATGTATAAACTCCATGATTTTATTCTTGACAAGCACTTTACCTATCTGGGTTACATCATGTTGGTTCTTGCAGCAGGGTATGGATATTTTACGTTTTCAGAATACCTCACCGATTGGTATGGTTCTGAGACATGGACCAGTCAGCTGATCCAAAAATTGTTTGGCTGGGATGAATACGGTAAACTCTTTTTGTTCACCAACGTGGGAGGAATCATTCTTCCTATCCTTGTGGTGGCGACACCCAAATTGCGGAAGCCCGGATGGATCACCCTTGCATCTGCTATCATGGTGCTGGCCATGTGGGTCAAAAGATATCTAATCGTTGTGCCAACCCTTGAAACACCTCTGCTGCCTATTCAAGATATCCGACCTGAATACGTTAATTATTCAATTACATGGGTTGAATGGGCTTTGACATTAAGTGGTATTGCATTGTTTTTATTACTGTTTACTATTGCAAGCAAATTTATGACCCTGATTCCGGTGTCAGAAGTAGCTGAATCCCATGATGAGATCACTCAAACCAAATGATCATGACTAACAATAAAACCTACATTTCATCTTTGAGGTATAGACGCTATCTGCATTGTATAATCATTCTCCTGGCCTTCTGGTCTGGAACATGCATGACCTCATTGACGGCTCAGGAGGATACGCTAAAAACAGAAGAACCTCCAGCAGAACCCGATGGATTTAAGTCTAAGATGAGCGTAACCGCAAATCAATTTCCGGATGGCTCCATTGAGTTGAATGCTTTGTTGAGAGTCAAGTATGATGAATCATATCAAGGAGTTCCCGATTCTAAAATTGGTTTCTTCTCGGTCTCTCCAGAGGGAGAAGAACTGGCACTTGGAAATATGACTACTGGGGCCAATGGCATTGCCATCCTGGTGGTTAAAGGAGCAGAACAGAAAACGGATGCCGATGGCAACTTTACATTTATCGCCCGATTTGAGGGCAAGGACGCTATCAAACCGAGTGAAACGGATTTATTGATACATCCTGCAAAACTGGACATGCAGACTGAAAAGGCAGACAGTATCTATTTAATCAGAGTGACTGCTACCTCGGCATCCCCGGACGGGCCTCAGCCCATTGTCGCTGCACCTGTCACGATATATGTCAAACGGATGTTTTCTTCTCTGAAAGTAGGAGAGGGAGAAACGGATGAAGCTGGATTTGTCGAAATAGAGTTTCCAAATGATCTGGCAGGGGACGAGAACTCTAACCTTGAGATCACAGCAATGATCGAAGAAACAGAATTGTATGGTAACCTGACAGCCAGGGAAGTCAAGCCGTGGGGATATAGTGTTAATGCTGAGGTCAAGGAACTGCCGAGGGCATTATGGAGCCCACATCCTCCATCATGGATGGTCGTCACCTTCTTTATCCTGACGGGTACCGTATGGATACACTATTTTATCATCATGTATAAACTATTCAGAATAAAATCCGAAAAACCAGCTGCGCAGCCATAAATGTCTTATCTGGATGTTAAGAGATGAATATGTTGGGGCATAATCTAAGGATTGAGCATAGAAACCCCTAATTTTATAAAGTAATTATTAACCGAAAACACATATAAAATGAAAACGCTTTTTGTTTATGTATTTGGTCTTTTCCTGACCGCTACCCTTGTCACCGCCTTTATTCCTTCTCCGGAACAGAATAAGCCTTGGATAGTGCCGGATTCGTATAAGACCAAAAAGAATCCGGTGGCTTATGACAAGACTGCTGCTGCAGCACTTTATTCTACCCATTGTAAATCATGCCATGGAAAAGAAGGTTTGGGGGATGGAACCAAAGCCGCACAATTGGATACCAAGTGTGGTGATTTTAGTACAGCCACTTTCCAAAAACAGACAGATGGCTCGCTATTTTACAAAACATCGATCGGAAGAGATGATATGCCTGCCTTCAATAAGAAGATCCCTGATGAAGAGGATATCTGGCAGCTTGTCCATTATATGAGGGGAATGGCAGAATAATATAGCTAAACGAACATTGTTGACCGGGCTTTAGAAAAGCCCGGTCGATTGTTCAGCCAATACGATCAACCTAACTATCGGGATGCAGGAATCCTTCCGCTCCCTGAATTAACCCAAACCAGTGCCTACACCTACCCGACAGATTTCTACTGGACTTCTAAGGCCCATGTGGCTGTTCATCATTGCAGCCATCCTTATTGGAGCGGGGTGGAGTATCAATTATTTCAATGCCAGAGAAGGCATCCTGCGTCTTGAAGCCGGGAAGGCTAAAATACTGGTCACCGGTGGTGCAGCAAGCAAAGATGAACAGCAATCTTCCAAGGATCTTGGCTTTATCATCACGTTAGATTCACTGGAGATACGAAGCCATACACCGGAGTTTGAAATAAAACTGTGGAAAAGCGATACGATGCCCGCCAATCCACATGCTCCACAAGGTTCCGGACCCAAAGAACTGGTGAGTACATTTCCACTGGAGCCGATGAAAATCAATAAGATTGAGGACACGGATCTCCGGTTCCGACTAAAGGCGTTTTATCCCAATTTCGAATTTGCTTATGAATATCCTGCTAGAAAGGATACGATCAAACCAAAGGCACCTGGTATTACACTTGAGCTCAAGACG
>JAWXBG010000159.1:0-3962 GCA_034439875.1 Flavobacteriales bacterium | reverse complement strand
TGCTACATACTACATCGCCGTATCAGGTTCTACTGGTCAATTCTCTATCTGCGCTCAGTGGATTCAGGATTCTCAGTGCGACTACGGTCCAGGTCCTTACGACTTATGTGCTACATTCAAGTCGAACTGGATCGGTGCTGCTGGTTATGCTTTTGAATTCACTTCTTTGTCAACTTTGATTACTTATTCTTACGAGAAGGCAGCAGCTCTTCAGCCAAGCACTTTCTTGAAATTGAATGATGTTGTTGGTTTGACTTGGAACGATTCATATAGTGTAAACTCTCTCGCATTCTACAATCTCACAAACGGAATCGGAATTGAGAAAGTATATGTGAATTCAGACAACATCTGCACAATCACTGTGAACCCAGCTCCAACAATGATTCTGCGTCCATCTGATAACTGTGCCAACTTTGGTCCGCACCTTCTTGGTCAGACTATCGCTGGTCAGCCTTTCGTTTGTAGCGCAATCAACTATGAGTGGGAATTCACCCGCACTGATGTTGCTGAACTTCCAATCTACAAACTGCGTGGTGCTCCTAACAGGTTCTTACATCTGTTGACTGTACCAGGTCTAGTAGCTGGTGGTGTATACGACGTTCGCGTTCGTCCGATATTCTCATACGGCGTAGGCGCGTGGGGTGCACCAAGTTGCCTTTCTATCGTTGGTGTTGTTATCATGGATACTCAAGATGGTCCAGTGAACGATATCAGCATGAACGAAGAGAGAGTAGACGTTACAGGTATGGAAGCTGGATTGTATCCTAATCCTAACTCTGGTTCTATGATCAACATCAACCTTACAGGAGTTACTTCTGAAACGGTGAACGTTGACGTACGCGACCAAGTTGGACGTATGGTATACAGCGTTCAGTACACTGTAAACGACGGTTCTCTGCAAGGTGTAATCACATTCGACAGTCAATTGGCTGGCGGTATGTACACCATGACATTCACCATGGATGGTGAGTCTCGCACAGAGAAATTCATGGTTACTCGCTAATCATAAATAGAATTTTTGAAAAGGCCTCCACATTGTGGAGGCCTTTTCTTTTTCAATCATTTCTGCGCCTCTGAAAGTCCATGTTTATTATTTTGCATCATATTTGTATGATCATACAATTGCTTAGAATTACCACTTAGTTTGACTTATTATGAATAGAACGAACAGATTCCACGCTTTGATTTTGGGTTGCTTACTTGTGAATTTTGGGTCAGTCGCACAAGAGGTAGATTTGAAAGTGAGTTTTGACGACTTGAAATCTTATAAGACCACAGTCTTAATGGATCCTGGGGACTCTCCTTTAACAAAAGAAGATATAGCGGCGTTGTGGTATAGCCCGGAGTCAATCGAATTCGCTAAGACCAATGAATTATCTGCTCAATTGAAGAAGAACACCAATCTATTTATTATTCCGGTGGTTGAAACTGTAAGTAAAGGTGTTACCAATTACAGATTGGTCCTAGTGCAAGGGAAAAGCACAATGACCCTAGGGACTAATTTGGATGCGGATGGTTTTTACATGATTTCACTGGCTAATTTGGATATTATAGCTGCTATTTACGTCGATCCAGCTAAAATTAAGACCCCATTTTTAAGATGTTATATGTCTGCACTTTCGAGCCTTGTGAGTAAATACGTACAATATGAAAGCAAAGAACAACTGGAAGAGTACTTAAAAATGAACTATTGGTATGAAGGTATGAAAAGGGTTGTCTTTGAAGAGCAAGATGTCGATAGTCTTATACGAGACAAGGCTTTGTTCAGTAGTATTTTTAAGAATGGGACAACTGCTGCTGATTCTGTTATTTATAAAAATATAGCACGTCCTCAACGCGATCCGAATGACCTATATGCAGAGATTTTAGTAGTGAACAAAAAGGGTGGTTCCTTTGAGGTTCATAGGTTCTTCTTCTCACCCGTCTTGGGTTTGATATACCATGAGTTCGAAGGATCTGATAAGAGGAAGGATATTAAATTCACTAAACGGGATATTTACAACTACGGAAAAGTAGATGTAAATGGCAAAAACCGCAATTGATCAGAACCTACATCTCCCGAGGTAAAAAGTTTGAATGAAAACAATTGCGAAGGCCGTTCAATCAACTGATACACTTTTGGACTTAGTTCGCGGGGATTGCGGATTGGTCTATAAGGTAGACTAGGGCAGCCATACTCGCTGCCCCCATTTCTAATTCTCGCTTATTTACGTTTTCAAAGATGTCGTTGCTGCTGTGGTGGTAATCGAAATAACGCTGGTTATCTACAATAAGACCAAACAGAGCGATACGGTCATTTTTAAGGGGCCGAATATCTACACCACTATGACCGCGCCGAAACTGATGTAAATTATAAGGTTCGAGGTATTGCTTCCACGATTCGAGCCTCGAGAATTGAGCATCGGTTCCTTCCATTCCGAAACCTCTCGGTGTAAAGCCACCCCCATCACTTTCAATAGCCGCAATATGCACTAGGTTGTTTTCTTTGGCATAGGCAGCGTAGGTTTCGCCTCCATCATTGCCAAATTCCTCATTTATAAAAAGAACAGCACGAATACTGTATCTTGGTTTGTATCCCACAGCTTGTAATGCTCGAAGAACTTCGATAGATTGAACGATACCTGTTCCATCATCGTGCGCTCCTTCTCCAATGTCCCAGGAGTCAAGGTGTCCGCCTACAATGATATATTGATCAGGAAATTCACTTCCGCGAATCTCGCCTATGACATTGGCCTGCATTTTTCGGGGAAATGCTTCACAACTCATATTGATAGTAAAGGTAGTTTGAGGATTCTCTTTCAAGGCCGCACTCAAAGCCCGCGAATCCACGGATGAAAGTGCGGCAGCCGGTATTTTAGGCAAAGAGTCGTTGTAATGAGTACCTCCGGTGTGAGCAAATTTATCTTCAGCAAGTGTAAGACTTCGGATCAAACAAGCCACAGCACCATATCGCGCCGCCTCCGATGGACCATCGCCGCGAATGGGATAAGCACCTCCGTATGCAGCACCCGTGTTGATGAGCATCGGATCCATTGCCTTATTGAAAAACACAATTTTTCCTTTTACGTTGGAGCTACCCAAAGCTTTGAGTTCATCGAAACTTTTTACCTCAACTACTTCAGCGGTTATTTCACCTTTGCTTCCAACACTTCCCCCCAAGGCAGTCATTGCCACGGGTATGGCAGAATCCTTTGCACAGGTGTAATACCCATATTCTACATCCCCTCGAACCCAATGTGGAACTTCTACTGGCATTAAACTCACATTGTCGAGTGGGTATTTCTCTAAGGTATTCTGACCCCAAGCAATAGCTTTATCGGCACCTTCCGAACCCGCTAATCTGTGACCAACATTTTTACACAGTACCCGCAAATTCTCGTAGCAATCGCTATTCGTAAGCACTTCTTCGTATATACGGCTGATAAATACCGAGTCGCGTGGAATGGTATCTTGAGCAACAGACGAAGATGCTAAAAAAGACATCAAGGTCATCAATGAAGCAAGCCATAAATGACCAAGAAAGTAGATTTTTGATTTTTCCATTCGTGCGACACGGAAAAGAGATTTGAATATGTCAATGGAAATATCAAGCCAGAGAACTTTTATCATCGCGATCTTAGTTTATAGGATTTTGTCGAAACAGGGTACGAAGGGATTTGCGGTCGAGGCTTGCAATTTATTGTTTAAGCGAATTGTGAAAGTGGTTTTTAGCGATACCCTCAAGAGTTCTATAAAAAGTGAGAACGAATATAGCACTTGATCGATTTGCAAGCAAAAACTATCCATCGATCTATATTGCACTTCATAGGTTTTATCCCTGTGTCGTAGCATAAAGAATGAAATCAAATTTTTCCACCTCAATTTTATGGGAGTACTATCCAAAACCAAAAAAGTGCCTTGAGTTTAATCACCAAAGCTCCGTAGGAGCGACGTCTTACTACCATCCCCCTCCCAATTCCATC
>JAWXBG010000158.1:0-25328 GCA_034439875.1 Flavobacteriales bacterium | reverse complement strand
TGCAATTTGTGCTTGCGCCATTGCTCCATATATAAGAAGCAAATCCGGGTGCAACACAAAGCTGCGTTGACTGTCCAAGACAAATTGATATGTCACCGGTAATTAAACAACTAGGATTGTCATTTACCACAACATCCACACTGCAAGCACTTTCGCATCCTTCAGTATTTTGAACAACCACAGAATAAGTTCCTGCTGAACCAACTGAAATGCAATTTGTGCTTGCGCCATTACTCCATATATATGAAGCAAATCCGGGTGCGGCACAAAGCTGCGTTGACTGTCCAAGACAAATTGATATGTCACCGGCAATCAAACAAGTGGGATTGTCATTTACTACAACATCCACGCTGCAAGCACTTTCGCATCCTTCAGCATTCTGAACAACTACGGAGTAAGTGCCGGCTAAACCAACAGAAATACAATTTGTGGTTGCGCCATTACTCCACAAATAAGAGGCAAATCCGAGTGCAACACATAATTCTGTGGTTTCTCCATCACATATTTGAAATTCACCAGAAATGGTGCAAACAGGAAGTGGATTAACGACAACATTGATTATATTGGATATTGCACTTCCACAATTAGTCGAGTTAGTTACAAAATATCCTCCACTCATGTTCACATAAATAGATTCCGCTATTGACCCATTGCTCCATATACCTTCCACATTTCCCGTGAGCAAAATACTATCTCCTTCACAAATATTGACAGATCCATTTGCCACAATTATAGAGGCAATGGGTTCAACTCCAATATTGATAATATTGTTGTGCAGATCCACTGCGCCCTCTCTAGACAAGGCGCGGCCAATTAATGTCGCTCCTTCGAGCAAACTCATCGCTCCATTGGCCAAAATATTCCCTCTAAATGTGGACCCTTCTCCTAAGGAAACAGCACCATTAATTTGCCAGAATACATTGCACAAAGAGGCTGAGTTAGCAAGTACCACATTGGACAATACGGTAGTGGACAGTGCTCCATCAATCTGGAAAACAAAAACAGCATCGGGATCCCCTTGTGCGTCTAAAATGAGGTCTCCATTCAGAGTTGAAGCTGCACCTATACAATAAATATTTGGATTTAAAATCTGGCCATTTCCTAAGGTAGTACCTATAACACTGCCACAAGTGAGTCCGTCAAGATATGCATAAGCCAAATCAACATCGGGGGCAGCACTAGCCGTAACGGGATCTGCAACGTGAATATCTCCAATTACAATTCCCGGAGGAAAACCTGAAAAGGAACCAACGTTTGTTCCAATATCCCCCACGACTACAGTGGTCAATGAGTTCTCAAAGGCCCCGGCCGAAGTAAAAACGGCAAAATTCTCGGCATCTCCTAAATCAGGGATTTGCGCAGACACGTGAAAGAATGTACTCAAGAAGACTGCCGCACATATGTAAATTCGTAGACTTTGTTTCATAAGAGTTAGTTTTCGAAGGTTAGACTTAGAATTGTCTAAATACGTTAGCATTGCTTCGTCTTAAGTTACACAATATATTAACTTTATTACAAAATTTACTCATTTGAGGGGGCATCTAACTTCAAATTATAACAATTCTGCTTAATAAATTGTCCATTCTGCATTGCGAATTGGAAGTCTGTTTTGAGTAATGCACTGCAGGATCTTGCACGCAAGCAGTGGTAAATGCAGTTAGAGTAGCTGTTATACCAGTGCTGTTTTCAAAATAGCCTGGACTATTTTATATGCATGTAGTGGTAAATGCGGTTTGAGTAGCTGCTATAGGCCAACAGAATGAAACGGAATTGGACTATTACAGATATCTTTACGGTACTACTTGAACTTTGAGAATTGTTCCTATCTTCACTCCTAGCATATCAAAATACGCTCCTATGAAAAGTTTTCTACTCCTTGTCCTTCCGTTTGTGCTTGTTGGCCCCTACTCTGCCAATTCCCAAGGGATTTGTAATCCATCGGGCAATGTCATCCTATTTAGCAATTATGATGGCGGAACCCTCAACATCAACATTGATGATAATGTGCCGAACATCAAAATTGCTCTCTGCTCCTACGAACCTTTGACGGTGAATATTTCAGGAACCTACACGAGCAATGTTGTAGAAGTGCTCTGGGCAGGTTATACGATTGAAGGAAGCTCTATAAATGGCGTAGATGCTGGCATTGTAAGTTTATTGCAATTTCCTCCCGCCACCATGGAAGATCCGGATGGCTATCCATTTATCATCTGTGCTTATGAATGTGATCTCGATTTTGAAACAGGAGGGTGCAACACGGTTGATCAAGCCACTGACTATTTTCTCTCCACATTAAACGGTCAATTGAGATTTAGCAATTTTCAATACGGAAGCTGGTCAGGAACGTATAACATGAGTGCAGGAGGCAATTGCTGCGTTGGAGTGGAGTGTTCTATCGACGTTACGGCTTCGGAGGATCAAACAGTCTGCGAAGGCGACACAATTCTTTTGGCTGCTTCCGGTGGCGATAGCTATGAATGGTTCAACGATGGAGATATAGTGCCTTGTGCTTTCCCTTGTGATGAAATAGAAATTATTGCCTCTCTCGATGCAGAGTTTCTGGTAAACGGCACAAATACTGAAGGTTGTTTTGGCACTGATGAAATCTCAATTTCAGTGAACCCATCCCCTGATGTTGACTTGGTCCTTACTTTAATTACACTATATGTATATGGTGGATCAAACTATTCGTGGTACTTGAATGGTGTTTTGATAGAAGGTATTGGTGGTGGAGTATACACCCCTGAGTTTCCCGGCACTTATTCAGTTTTTGCTACAGATGAAAATGGCTGTTCGTCGTGGAGCAATGAAGTGGAAGTGTTATTTGACCAAATTGATTCTAATCAAGGCACTTCTTTCAATATATACCCTAATCCGTCCAAAGGTGAATTTAACATCATCGGAATGCCGGATGGGGAACTCCACTTGGCCATATTCAATGGGGTTGGCCAAAAAGTAATGTGCCTTCCAAACATGACGGCAAGAATTGTACAATGCGAAGAACTTGAAAATGGAATCTACAAAGTGGAACTGGAGCAAAATGGAAAATTCTATTTGCAGTCAATAGTAATTTCGAAATAAACACACTTAGAAAAAAATTCACCCCTTGGGAGGTTTATCGTTTTTTGGCGAATGAATGATAGTTCTTATGCCAGTAATCCTTTATAGAACCTCACTTGAAATCTTTGAATTGATACAATTCCTCAATGGACAATTTCTCCTTTAAATTTAACTCTTCTCCCTTTACGAAATTCACGAAAACCCCTTTTCTTCCCTCTCACACCACTTACCGGAAATATTACCGCTACATACAGTTTTAAAGTTTTCAATGTAAAATAAATCACTGTCCCAATTCATATCAGCACATCCACTTTTGTGATAAGAATAAAAGTACTTTGTGACCACAATTGCTTCGGGCGCTGGATATCTATAGAAATCGGCAACCTCCACAAAATTATCTATCCTTGGGTCAAATAAGAGCAAGTTCTGTACCGAAGGTGTGTTGCTCACGCAATGAACCCTTATATCCTTCAATCTTTCACCATTAAAATCTTCGAACTCAAAATTCGGTTCCATATTTGCGAAAGCCGAAACGATCTTACCGCACTCAAGGTAAATGCATAAAGTATCGCCTATTTAGTAAATAGCCGTATATGTTTCACCGCCAATAACAGCAGAATCTATTTCCAGTACGACAGAAACTCCATTCGGATTATCTTGATATATCAACTTTATGGAATCCTTCATTTCCGGTTCCACAATTGGTTCTTTTTTCACTCTTTCATTTGAATTACACGAAAAAAACACCAAGAGCAAAGTGGCATAAATCCGAACGTGTTTCCTGGCCATTGACATACCATTTTTCAAAACACAATTGTACCACTTTTTATGTTGCATGCATAGAGGGCCCATAAATGTACTTGCCATCTCAGCATTCGCGTTTTGAGCCTCGTAAAAGGCTCGACTGAGAATGTCTAATTTTTCTGGATTATTACCTCTTTCACCCGTACTTTTGACCCTGTCCCCCAAAATAAACAAACGGGAATCCATTAAAATACATATCCGGTAATTCCATAGATGAAAACCAAGTACATCGATCTCGTAACACAAACCTTCGACTGGCCGCAGGAAGAGTTTATTGTTAATCACGAACACAACCTGCTCTTTCACCAAATTCCCCTGATGGACCTGGTAAAGAAATATGGAACTCCCCTTAAATTCACCTATCTCCCAAAAATCTCTGAGAACATTCAACGTGCCAAAAAATGGTTCGCTGACGCCCGCAAATCCGTGGGATATGAGGGAGAATACCACTACTGCTATTGCACAAAAAGCTCGCACTTCCGATATGTTCTGGAAACCGTTTTAGAAAACGATGTACACCTCGAAACCTCTTCTGCTTATGACATCGACCTTATAAATCGACTCCGTCAATTGGGCAAAGTGGATAAACGCAAACGAGTTGTGTGCAACGGTTTTAAAACTGAAGATTATCTCCAAAAAATTATCGGTCTTACAAATGCCGGTTTTACGGATGTTATTCCCGTGATCGACAACGAATTTGAGTTAGAAAACCTAGAAAAGAAAATCACCAAACCGATTAAAATCGGCATACGCATAGCTTCTGAAGAAGAACCGAAATTCGAATTCTATACTTCGCGTTTGGGAATTGGATACCGAAACATAAAGAGAGTCTACAAAAATAGCATCCACGATAACCCCAACTTCAAATTGAAGATGCTGCACTTTTTCATCAACTCCGGTATCAAGGATACTTCTTACTACTGGAACGAATTGACCAAGTGTTTGAAAGTATACACCGATCTCCGCGAGATTTGTCCCACACTCGACAGTCTGAATATTGGCGGTGGATTTCCCATCAAAAACTCGCTCGCATTCTCTTTCGACTATGAGTACATAATTACCGAAATCCTGACTCAGATAAAACAAACCTGCGAAGATGCCGGTGTACCTGTTCCACACATCTATACTGAGTTTGGATCATTCACGGTAGGTGAAAGCGGCGGAACACTTTTCAAAATCCTTTATCAAAAAGAACAAAATGACAGGGAAAAATGGAATATGATCGACTCCTCTTTCATGACCACATTACCCGACGCTTGGGCCATCAACAAACGTTTCATCATGCTCCCGATCAACAATTGGGATGAACAATATGAAAGAGTATTTTTGGGTGGACTTACCTGCGACAGCGACGACTACTACAATTCGGAGCAACACGTAAATGCCATTTACATGCCTCGTTACTACGCCGATCAGGACCAATATATAGGTTTCTTCAATACGGGTGCATATCAAGAGACACTTGGTGGCTTCGGTGGTATACATCATTGCCTTATACCCGGACCACGACATATTCTGATTGATAAAGACGCCCGAGGTAAGTTCAAATACAAAGAATTTTCTCCGGCACAAAAACCGCGAGAAGTTCTCGATATTCTCGGATACTACGAAGATCAACCCGTAAAAGCGACCCAAAAATAAACAAAGATGCGCTGGCTCAAAGCATTCATATATCTGAGTCTGTTGATCGTCGCTTACTTCGGAAGATTCCAGTACACTAAGTTCAGCCAATATATTGAATTACCTGAGCGATTCGAGCATACTTTTTTTAGAGCTCTCGTTGGCATACTGATTGTTGAATTCGCTCGTCAGGTCGTTGTAATTACCTACAAACCTCAGGACCCAAGTCGCAAAAGAGACAACTTCACAACAGGTGTTTCTCATCTTTCTAAGGTGCTTTATGGACTGCTCGCCGTTGCACTATTAATCTCTCTTTTCAACGTTTCTCTCAAAGAAGCTATTCAGTCAATTTCGCTCGTAGCTGCTGCTGTGGTGCTTATGACAAAAGATTACATCTCGAATGTAATTACCGGGATGTATCTCACATTTGCTAAGGTGATTAACATCGGTGATCAGGTAATGCTAGATGGCAGTAAAGGCAGGATTCTCGATATCACTCTTACCAATGTTCACTTGCTCAACGAAGATGACGACATCGTGTATGTGCCAAACAACAAGGTTTTCACGAGTGAAATCATCAACTACACCCGACGCGAACTCAAAAAAAGCAGTATTGATTTTGAATTCGACACAGAATTAGTGAAAGATGTAGACGAAATGGAAAAGGCATTTATTCAAATCCTTTCAGACTTTTCCGCCGAAATACAACCCGACAGTTATAACCTCAAAGTTGTTAGTGTAAAAAAAGAGGCTATTCAGTTCAAATTTCAATTCATTCTGCGTGAACCACTGAACAAAGAAATCGACAAAAAAGTGAGACGACATTTTGTAAGGGGGTTGGTGAGGTGGATGAATCGGGACGGGGTTGGAGATTGATGGGGTGATAACGTTTAGGTATCTGTAATAGCCAAATTCGTATTCATTTCATTGGCCAATAACAGCTATTCCGACGGCATATACCAATTCATAGCGAATCCCAATGCGGATTCTGGGTTAAAAAGAAGAATTGGAAGGAGAAATATCATGGTGGCAGGAGGTTCATGATAATTCCTTGAGGCAACAGGTCGCGGACAAATTTGATCTATTAGATGTGGAAGGAGCGCTTGATCTGCTTGCCAATGAATGAAATCAGAATATGGTGTAAAGTTGGTGAACTCCGAACGCCACTACCTTCTACCATAGAAATTTCAATAGCTTCTAGTTATAAATGAAAAATTTCGAAACTTTATTTTCATTCATTCACAGATATTTCTCTCTTTTGCCATTCGTACCTAGATAAGCGTAATTTATCTAACAAGTTGATTAACAAGGTACATAATAATCAGATTTTTATAAAGTATGAGCGAAGAAAGAAGAATATTTGCCGATGTTCCACCCGAATACGGTCAACTTGAATCTGCCCACATCGTGCTGATACCCGTTCCCTACGACGGTACTAGCACTTGGATCAAAGGTGCCGATCGCGGTCCGGATGCTATGCTTGAGGCAGCAGACAACATGGAATTGTACGACATCGAAACAGCTACGGAAGTCTACAAGAAAGGAATATATCTGGCTGATCCCGTTACCGAAGACAGTTCTCCAGAAGCCATGGTCGATGCAGTGCATACTGTAGCTTCCGACTATATAAAAATGGGTAAGTACGTGACTCTTTTTGGCGGAGAACATAGCATCAGCATCGGAAGCATTCGAGCTTTTAGAGATCATTTTCCAAACCTCACTGTGTTGCAACTCGATGCCCATACCGATTTGCGTCCGCACTTTCATGGTACCACTTGCAACCATGCTTGTGCTGTGTATGAAGCATCCAAAAAAGACAACCTGATTCAAGTGGGTATCAGAAGCATGGACATTAGCGAAATGGAACACCTCACTCCAGCGAAAACCTTCTTTGCACACGAAATCGCTGGAACCCCTGATGAAACATGGATGCAACAAGTGGCAGATTTGTGCACAGAAAATATATTTCTCACCATCGATCTCGATGTTTTTGATCCAGCATTTCTGCCAGGTACCGGAACACCCGAACCTGGAGGTTTGAGCTTTTACCAAGTGCTCAATTTGGTGAAAACTGTGATGAAGACAAAGAAAATTGTTGGCTTCGATATCGTAGAATTATGCCCAGGCGACAAACCTGGTCCATCAGACTTTCTAGCCAGTAAACTCTACTACAAATTGCTGAGTTATCAGTTTGCTGGCAAAGGACTTGCTGTGAAACACAGGTAATGTATTGATTTTCAACAAATTAAAACTTTATATTTTTTCTTCGATGAATTAACATTTATATGAGGAAAATCAACATCTTTCGGCCCTGAGAATTACTAAAAACGATCCATTTTCACCGCAGCAATAATATGGGAAAGTACGCGAGCATTCGAGAGTTCATGTCTACGAACTATTTGCACTTCAATGGGGCAGCAACAGTAGACGCCGCAAAGGGTTATGAAGCACACCTTGAAAAAGGAGGCAAAATGATGATAACCCTTGCTGGTGCTATGAGCACTGCAGAACTAGGAATCTCATTGGCCGAGATGATTCGTCAAGGAAAAGTGGATATTATTTCCTGCACCGGAGCGAATCTTGAGGAAGATCTAATGAACCTTGTGGCCCATGATCACTACGAAAGGGTTCCAAATTACAGAGACCTCACTCCTGAGCAAGAATGGGGACTTTTGGAAAGAGGTCTCAACAGAGTAACTGACACCTGCATACCAGAAGAAGAAGCATTTAGAAGACTACAAAAACACATTCATGCACTTTGGAAGGAAGCCGATGAAAAAGGAGAGCGCTACTTTCCGCATGAGTACATGTATAAAATGCTCAACAGTGGAGTATTGCAGCAATATTATCAGATCGACCCTAAGAATTCTTGGATGATTGCAGCCGCGGAGCGCAATCTCCCGATTGTGGTACCCGGATGGGAGGATAGTACGATGGGCAACATATTTGCCAGCTATATCATCAAAGATGAATTAAAAGCTTCCACTATAAAAAGTGGAATCGAGTACATGGCTTGGTTGGCAAAATGGTACATTGAAAACAGCAAAGGGCAGGGTGTAGGTTTCTTCCAGATTGGCGGCGGTATTGCCGGTGATTTCCCAATCTGTGTAGTTCCAATGCTCTATCAGGATATGGAAATGCATGACGTTCCTTTTTGGTCGTACTTCTGTCAGATCAGCGACAGTACCACCAGTTATGGAAGTTATAGCGGTGCAGTGCCGAACGAAAAGATTACGTGGGGGAAACTCGACATTCACACACCAAAATTTATTATTGAAAGTGATGCTACTATTGTGGCACCGCTCATATTTGCATGGCTCTTAAACCACTAATCCTTTTTGAACATGGCCGCGAAGAAGCCCCTGAAAAAAGCAGCTAAACCAGCAGCTAAAAAATCAGCTAAGACCTCTCCTGCTAAAGCTGCTCCGAAAAAGCAAACCGCTCCGCAGAAAAAGGCGGCCCCGAAAAAAAACGAACCGAAAATAGTAACCCCGGTGAAGAAAACGAACAAACCTTCACCTCCAGTAAAAAAAGCATCAAAGCCTGTGGCGACCGCAAAAAAGAAAGAAGAACCGAAAAAAACGGCATCTAAAAAACCTGAAAACAAGGTAAAGGCGAAAGCAGAAATCAAGAAATCTGCCATGCCTGAAAAGGAAACAGAAGCAAAACCAAAAGCTCCTGCAAAACCGGCTGTACCGGCAAAACCTGTTGAAGCAAAGTCTGCTCCAACCAAGGCCGAGAAAACAGCTAAATCAAAAAATACAAATACTGAAGCCCCTGAGAAAGCTATGAGTGAAAGCAAGACGGCGAGCCCAAGAAGAGGTAGGCCGAGAAAGGATCCTAGTAAAACTACAACAAAGCATAAGGTTCAAAGACCCGAAAATCCTGATGTGATATACGCCCCACCTCCTCCACGTCCCGGCGGTCCATTGAGAAGGGTTATGAAAGATTACAAAAATGTTTCAGATGAACATATTGAGCTTATCAATAAAAACTATCCAAATGGATTTGAAAATGATGACCTCATTTCCTTTGTAACACCCAAGGGTGAATTTATAAAAGCGCTTGAAATTCGCACCAACGATACCATCTATCTATTCAAGATTGACAACAATATGGAAGTGGATGATGAAGAAACACCTGATAGCGACGGAATCGAAAGCGACTCTGATATCGGAAGCTTCAAAGGTGGTTCTGATGACATGGAAACAGCCGAAGAGGAAGAAGAAGAAGAAGCTGATAATACAGAGGATGGCGGCGACGAAATAACCGGCGACGAAACGGAAGAAGCTGGTGGTGATGAAGAAGACTTTTAAGAAGTCTGAACCACCGCGATTGCTGTGAAACCTTTGTTAGTTGTTTCCTTAAATTTTACACCGTTTAGGTATCTGTTATAGTGCAATACCATCTTACTCTATTGGCCTATAACAGCTATTCTAAAGGCATTTACCACTTCATACATGCAAGATCCTGCAGCGCATTACCCAAAACAGACTTCCAATGCGCAATGCAGGGTAGACCATTCATGAAGCAGAATTGGTACAACATTGGTATTACTTTGGTATTACCTTGTTGCAAACCGTTAGAATAATCAATAAAACATTCCATTGATTCAGCATTTTGCCCTCGGCATCAACACCTGGTTTCGGTCTTGGGGATTCATATCTCGCAACGGACTCATGCACTATTTCCTGTATCCTCTATTAATCGGGATTCTATGGTACATGGGTATGGCTGTGTTTATAATTGAATGCATCGACTATCTATGGACTTCATTTGGACCCGACATTACATACGATCCTATTCCAAATGCCGGTTGGATTGAACAAGCAAGAGCGGTCTTATCCGAAATTGGAAAATACGCTTTGGCCTTCGTCATTGGAATTCTAATATTCTATTCCTCACTTAAAATCTCTAAGTACATTATCTTGATTGCAATGTCGCCGGTAATGTCAATGCTAAGTGAAAAAACCAACGACATTTTAGAAGGAAAATCAAATCCTTTTAGCATGCAACAACTCATTAGAGATGTTCTAAGAGGAACTGTGCTCGCTATCCGAAATATGTTTATTGAGTTGATTCTCATTTGGGCGATAGGCTTGATAAATATTTTCATCACGATTGCGGTTCCGCCCCTCGGTCTGATTTTGATTCCATTCATTCCGCTGATTTCATTCATAGTAGGGGCATACTTCTTTGGATTCTCGACTATGGATTATACCAATGAACGACATCGCCTCAGTATTGCACAGAGTATCCAGTTGATTAGAAAAAATAAAGGTATTGCCATTGCCAATGGATCCATTTTCGCTCTTTTGTTTCGGATCCCTGTAATTGGTGTTTCTATATGCACTGTTACTTGCACAGTATCTGCTTGCATTGCTATGAAGGAATCTCGTGAAAGATTGTAAACAAATATTAGATTTTTTTCTGGAAGAGATTCCATAAAAGAAAACTTATTACGAAGCTATTTTCAAGATTTCAATTTTGCGATATAAAAGCAAATGGGGAACATCAAGAGATCAAGAAAACCGAAATACCAGAAAGCAGAATTACTGCTTGATTAATCTCCTTGCAAACGAACCATTGGAGGTTTCAATTATAAAATGATAAACTCCATCGGGCAAATAGCTGATGTCGATTTCCGGAAAACTTGGTACTTCATATTGTACATATCTACCTGCATTATCCTTGATACGAACGCCCAAAACAGCATAATCTGAATTGTTTCTAATATATACGCTGTTGGAAGCAGGGTTTGGAAAGACATCAAAATCAAAAGCAGTTTCTTCTTTTCCTTCTGCTTGCGCAATGGCAAAGTATCCAATATAAGCTCCAGATGAACTACCTATCGGGTCGAGGTATTGGCGCAGTTCAGACCATGATTCTTTTACTCTGCAAAAAAACTCTTCATCAGAATTTCCACATTTTTCATTTCCCCCTATAAACTGACTCACCAATTGACCACGACTATTAAACAATGGAGAGCCAACAGCTCCGGGTAAAGTACTTCCTAGATTCCATCCTTCTAATTTCAACGTTTTCCATTTCCCCCAATAATCACTTGTAGGCAATCCATAGAATGTAGAAATGGTTTGCATTCTTCCCAGTCCATGTTGAATACTCACATATTTTCCCGAAAACAATGCATCAAAATCCCAACCACTGTAGAACGTTTTCCATTCCTTGCGAGGGGTATCTTTTAATCGGAGTAAAGCCACGCCACTGACATAATCTGTATACAAAACCTCTGCACCTATCAGCGCACGTGACATGCAATTGCCAGGATCATTTTCGCAATCATCTTGGTTAAAATTGGCTATGAATACCCATGACTCCGGATCGCCTATCAACGCTTGCACTGAAGTCAAAAGATAGGGTGTGCCATCATTCCGTGTATTGTTCACTAGAACTCCGGTAGACGCCCGAGTGCCATTATCCACAATCATCATCATAACCGAAGTCGAAATATTTTTCAACTCCGGAAACTCCTCAAAACTCAACAGGTGAGCACAACTTTTGTCACCAAAATCCGTAGAGTGCAAATCGCGATAAGCATGTGCTATAGAACCTATCTTCAGTTTGCCCTCACCAAAATTCTCTACGGGTTCATAATATTCTATTACAATCTTATCTCCAGTGATGGGGCGCATTGAAAATTCAATCCCGGCCTTATTGTCGTCCCAACCAAGTGGTCCTAAATAATCTGTACGGTCATTATTATATATGTATACATATGAACCCTCAGGAATATTAAAATCTGTAAAATTGACTGTCATCGAATAGGCATCAGTGGAGCGAAGTCCCAGCCTCCAAATTCGACCTCCGTTGTGAACGCTGCTCCATTCGCCATGAGACGAAAGTGAAATATTCACCACCAAGGGATAAGCGAAACGATAAGGCTTGTCCTTGCTCAATCCGTCTTGAACATCCTGTGCAAAAAAAGCATCTGTATTGAGTACTGGAAGATCATGCCAATTATCAAGAGGGCTAATATTCAACCCAGGGTTCCATGAGAGTGGCGAGCCAGACTTGTTCAATTGAGACAAGACCGACAAACTCCCTGTTAAAGAGAGAAAAACGATTATAAACGTTTTTCTGAATAGCATTTCTTAGGTAAGGGTTTTAAAAGTCCAAAAGCTAATTTACGAAAAAAAAACGATAACTGATAAAAATAGAGCGATTTATCACTTGTCTATCAACACCTTGATAGCTTGCTTCATGTTGATTTTCAGTACTATAATGTCCCAACTCTATCTTTGCTTCGCCTGACCTCTATAAAAGTCGGCTAAGCAACCTTTATACAGACAATCACATCATGAGAATGGTTGTCTACTCGGCATCCAGAACTAACATAAAAACTTACCCCACCATGAAACATATCTTAGGTTCCTATCTTCTACTGTTGCTCCTATCTTTTACACTATCGGGAAATGTTCTTGCGCAGCCTGAGTGCATTGATCCTTCTCAAATAGACCCGGAGGCGATGTGCCCTATGATATGGGCTCCTGTGTGTGGCTGTGATGGAGTAACATACGGAAATTCTTGTGAAGCCATCAACTGGGGCGGCGTTACATCATATACAGAAGGCGAGTGTTCTGAAGGAGGAGGATGTTTCGATTTATCCAATGTCGATTTCGGTGACTGCGAAATGGTTTTGGGCTTTGGTTTTGTAAACGGCTCATGCGTTGGTATTTCGGGATGCGGCACTGTGGTAGGCAACGTAGACTACAGCCCTTATTTCTACCTATCAATGGATGATTGCCAGGTCGTATGCGGTGGCGGTAGTTGTGTAGATCCTGAATTGATAAACCTAGACGCCATTTGTATCGGCCTATTCGAACCTGTTTGTGGTTGCGATGGCATCACGTATTCAAACTCATGCCAAGCCATCAATTATGGTGGGGTAACTTCATATACTCTAGGAGAATGTTCGAATAGCGGCGACTGCATGGATCTTGCAAACCTCGATTTTGGACTCTGTCAAATGGCTTTGGGTATTGCTGTTGTGAACGGTACGTGCACTTATGTATCGGGATGCGGATATATTATTAATCAAATAGACTACAGCCCATACTTCTATTCAACTATTGAAGAATGTGTAGAAATTTGTGGTGGCTCTGGTTGTGTTGATCCTTCACTAATCGATCCAGATGCGCTGTGTCCTGATGTGTTCGATCCTGTATGCGGTTGCAACAACATAACATATTCTAATTCATGTGAAGCCATTAATTATGGCGGTGTAACTTCATATACCCAAGGTGCTTGTACAAATTGTATGGACCTCAGCAATGTAGATTTCGGTCCGTGTGACATGGCACTTGGTTACGCTCTTGTAAATGGTGAATGCGTCTCTTTAAGTGGATGTGGGTATCTTATCAATGAATTTGACTACAGCCCATACTTTTATAACTCAGAAGTCAATTGCATTTTTAATTGCGTCACTGGAGTTGGATGTATTGACCCATCCTTGATAAATCCAGATGTAATATGTTCACTCATATGGGATCCTGTTTGCGGTTGTGATGGAGTAACATACAGTAACGAATGCTTTGCCGTAAACTACGGTGGTGTTACAGAATATACTTTGGGTGAATGCAATAAAACACAACCTCAATGTTTCAATCTAGATGGCATTGACTTCGGTACCTGCGAAATGTTTTTAGGCTATGCGCTTATTGGATCTACCTGCGCGCCCATGAGCGGTTGTGGCTACCTAGTATCTGGTATCGATTATTCTCCTTACTTTTTTAACGACATAGAATCTTGTAATGCCCAATGTTCGAATATAGTCATCGATTGCATCGATCCTGATCAAATAAACAATGCTGTTGATTGCGTAGAAGTTTTTAATCCGGTATGCGGATGCAACAACGTTACTTACCAGAATCCTTGCCTTGCTTTCTATTATGGCGGTGTTACATCATGGGTACTCGGAGAATGTGTAATCTCTGTAGCCGAGTTAAACAATGCCGGATTTGTCATTTTCCCGAACCCTTTTAATGATCAACTTATTATACGCAGCGAAACATTAAATAATACCTTCTGCGAATTGTATGATTCAGTTGGAAAATTGGTTCTTCGAGAAAAATTGTTAGATACAAACCATACCATAGATACTTCTCATTTAGTATCCGGAGTGTACATGCTTCGTATAGCAAATAATTTCGAAATAGTAGGTACCCAAAGAATTGTGAAGTGAGAAGTGAGAATAATTGTTTATACCGTTTGGGTTTATCCCGCATTACGCATTAGGGCAATTTTTGTAAAATGCGTGCGGGATTCTCAAATTCAAGCATACAAGATTCTACAGCGCATTGCCCAAAACAGACTAGCCATGCGCAATGCAGGATTAGGTAGCATCGGTATTACTTGTTGTTCAAATCCAGATCTTCCAGTTTTTCAAAAAAATCGGGAAATGATTTGTCGACAGATTCGGCATCTCTGATTCTCATGCCATTTGATGCCGCACCCATGATCGCCGCAGCCATTGCGATGCGGTGATCGTTGCGTGCATCCATAATAGTGTTCTGAGGTAAGGACGGGTATACTATGAGTTCGTCGTCCTCTTCTCGAACTTCTATTCCTGCCTTTGCAAACTCATCTATTATGGTCATCGCTCTGTTCGACTCCTTGAGAATAAGACGCTGCGAACCTTTCAAACGACATGGCCCATCTGCAAAACATGCCAACACAGCAAGTGGAGGAAATAAATCCGGGCTATTTGATAGATCACATTCAAAGGCACGAATAGTTGATTTAAAAACTCTAACCTTCTGCGAATCCATTTTAATGTTCACTCCGGCAGACATCACCACGTCTTTTACAAAATCATCCGATTGCTTATAAATATCCCCGGGATTCTGAAATTCAATTCCATCATCAGAAGTGAGCGCTCCTAGAACCATCAAATTTGCAGCAGCACTCCAATCTCCTGGCACGTGAATTTGTGTGGGTTTATAGACTTGATTACCACTTATGAAAAAACGATCAAGACTCTCGTGTTCAATATGGACATTAAACTCACGCAAAACATCGAGAGTCATTTGTAAATATGGTTTACTTGTGGCATTAACTAAAGTCAATACTGAATCTTCCGCGCACAAAGGCAAGGCCATCAATAATCCTGTGGCGAATTGAGACGAAGTACTTCCATCCATTACAATATCGCCGCCGTGCATTGGACCTTTAATCTTGTAAGGAAGTTTGCCATTATTGCTTTTACATTCTACACCAAGAGAAGGCAGAACTTGATCTAAGACATGAAAAGGACGAAACAACAGAGAACCCTCCCCGTACATATTTACAGTCCTATCTGAAAGTGCAAACAGTGGCAAAAACATTCTTGAAGCCAAGCCACTTTCTCCGGCATTCAAATCTTCCACAGGAAACATGCCTCTTCCTTGAATCTTTATACTTTCACCTCGAGTAACTTTTGATCCGCAAGCTCGTGATAGAAATAGAGCCGACGCTACATCTTTGCTTTTTCCGGGATTAAATATTTCTGATTCTCCAATTGCAAGTGTAGCCGCCGCAATAGCACGTTGCGCAACACTTTTACTGCCGGGTAATTCTAATGTACCCGCAAATTTAGAAGCGCTAATTTCTTTGATCACTTCTGCCCGATATATATAGTGGCTATTCCTCCAGAAAGGCGACGCTCCGTCAGATTTCGATAACCGCACCGCTGCATGACATCTAAAAAATCTGTGCCCGCCGGAAATTTATCTACGGATTCAGGAAGGTAAGTATATGCCCTGTGATCCTTGCTCACCAATCGACCAATTACAGGCATAATATTATGAAAATAGAGTCTGAATAATTGCTTCATCGGAAATCCGGAAGGTTTGGAAAATTCGAGCACAACAAGTTTACTATTCTTCTTTAAAACGCGTCTTATTTCGTTCAATCCCTTTTCTAGATTCTCAAAATTCCGGACCCCGAAACCAACAGTGCAGCCATCAAATGTGTCGTCTTGAAAAGATAACTTCTGGCTGTCTTCGCATACGAGACGTATCCGTTGATCCATTTTTTTATCACCGATTTTTCTCCTGCCCACTTCCAACATTCCCTCTGAAATATCTACCCCGGTAATCATGTTCACAGCAGGAAGTCTCTTGGCACATTGAATCGCAAAATCCGCAGTTCCTGTTGCTACATCAAGTAAATGATCGGGCGGAGAATCCTTGAAACAGTCAATTGCTTTGTTTCGCCAACGAATATCAACACCCAAGGAAAACAGATGATTTAATCGATCGTATTGATGAGAAATGTTGTTGAACATCTCAGCAACCTGACCTGTCTTGCTTTCTTCAGTTTGATACGGTGTGACTTTATCGTGTTTCAATTAAATGTAATTTTCAGTTGGCTTTTTATCCTACCAGAGTTTCTCCCTCAGGATAGCGGAACTTATGTTTCGCAAATCGTCCGGCAAGTGCAAAAGCTATTGTAAACGTACCTACCCTTCCAACAAACATTGAGACCGTGAGTATATATTTTCCTATGTCAGTGAGCAACGCGGTAACGCCTGTAGATAATCCGACCGTACTAAATGCACTTACTTGTTCAAATACCAAATCTATCGCAGTTCTACCGGGCATCGCAAGAATATGTCCTTCCGTAGTGCACAACAGTAAAGCCCCAATGAAGTTCATTACAATATACATTATGGCAATTGAATATGCACTACTTTTTAAGGACGCGCTCACGGTTCGTTTAAATAGCGTCGCATGTTCTCTACCTGTCATCGATGCTCTAACGTCGGCCCAAATAATAGCCAGGCTTGACGTTTTGATACCCCCTCCAGTTGAACTACTGCTTGCTCCAATGTACATGAGGGCCATGATTGTCATAATAGAGGGTACCGATAAAAAAGCAAAATCCACCGTATTATAGCCGGCTGTTCGCGGTGAAACGCTCTGGAAAAAAGATCCTGTAATTTGTCCGAAAAATGACTTGTTCGCCAAAGTGCCGTGTTGCTCAAACATGAAAAACATGATAGCTCCTATAAGAATAAGTCCTAGAGAAAAATAAAGGGCAATTTTTGTAGAAAAGGAAATTCGCTTCCACGGAAATTTCAATCTATCGCGCAATGCAGCCGGTTCAAACAATTCGAATATGCTCAGGATACCTAGAGATCCAAAAAAGATTAGGAAAATCACTACCCAATGCACCAGATAATTGTCTACCACGGCATCGTTTATAAATCCATTGGTGAAAAGGGAAATACCGGCATTGTTGAAGGCCGAAATGGAGTGGAAGATTGAATAAAAAATCTTTTCCCCATTATCCAGCCATACAATGGTAGGCTTCCATAAATAATACATCAGAATTGCACCCAAAGTTTCGAATGCGGTGGTCCACAAAATCACTTTTCCGAGCATTCCTTTCGCCGAAAGAATATTGTCTTTGTTCACAAAACCCTCGATTACCTGATGGTGCCTCACCCCTACGCCAAATTTTGCGGCCAAGGCCAAAAAACCTCCAAAAGCTATGATGTTCAGTCCACCAATTTTGATGAGCATTAAAATCACAAACTGCCCTTTAAAGGTAAAAACATCGTGGGGATCAATGGTCATTAAACCGGTAACACAGGTGGCACTTGTAGCAGTAAATAGAGCATCTACAAATGGCAGATCCCCTTTGATAGTCATCTGAGGAAGCATTAGCAATAATGTGCCTCCCGTGATAATAAAGACAAAACTCATTACAAAAATGAACGCTGGATTGAGTTTTACTCGCGGAAGAAATTCACTATTTCGAAGAAATTCAGTAATTACAATGATCAGAAAATAAAGTTGAACTAAAATAGTTGATATATCAGCGAAATAAGTAATTCCTAATCCCTCTGCTATTGAACCGGTGATAAGCTTTCCAAAAAAAGTAAAGCTCAACCCTTCTATTATGAGCACCAGCATAATCAATCCCTCAAACCAAGTGCTCCTAATAAAGTGCCTGGGATTAAAATCATAAATGATCTTAGTCAGATAGTGTATTACGTAAAAAATGAAACTGCCTTTGATAATTGTAAAAGCGGTCTTTTCATCTTCCAGACTCATGGGGAAACCGTACATCCACAAAATGGTAGCAATAGCCAGCAATGTGACTATCATATTTAATACTTTAAATACGCCGAGGGTCCGTTCTTTGTTTTTAAACAAATACAGATTTATCCTTTCACGTATTTGCTGCCAACTCATTTTGTGAGATAATTCATTGCCTCTTTGCGCAATCTTTCTTTATCGACCGGCACTACGCCTACATTTTCGCAGACCAAGCCACCAGCAAGATTGGATAACTTTGCCATATCTACTTCATTTAATCCGCACGCAAGTGCCAGGGAAGCCACACTTATTACTGTGTCACCGGCCCCACTTACATCTAAAATTTCACGCTGATGAGCTTCTACTCGTGCGAATACATCCTTTGACTTCACTACTATTCCCAATTCGGAAAGTGTAACAAGAGTGATCGCATTTCCCAATCGAGATTCAATGTTTTCGATTGCTCTGCGCAGAGCCTCTATATCTGTTTTAGGAAAATTCACATTCAATCCTTCGCGCAGTTCTTTTAGATTAGGCTTGAATAGTGTGCAATTTTTATATGCGAAAAAGTTATCCTTTTTAGGATCGACAGTTGTTGGAATTTTTCTCTTCGAAGCCATCAATATGACCTCATCAATAATTCTTGGAGTAAGAACACCCTTGTTGTAATCTTCAAATATGATCACATCGGGCTTTCGATTATCAATGGCCGTTTCAATGCAACCCAAGAGATTTCTCTCGTCGGTGGGTGATAATGGACTCGTGATTTCTTCGTCTACACGAAGCAAGTGGTGACCGGAACTTATAACACGTGTCTTCACAGTAGTCATTCTTGAAGGAGAGTCAATAATTCCCTCTGTAGAAAAACCTTTACTTTTCAATTCATTCCGAAAGACGTCTCCTTTGCTGTCATCACCGATTACTGAACAAATAATTGCTTTGGCGCCAAGGCTTTGAACATTTAGAGCGACGTTGGCGGCTCCACCAAGCCGATTCTCTGATCTCTTCACTTGCACCACAGGAACCGGCGCTTCCGGAGATATCCGATCTACTGACCCAAAATAATAGGCATCAATCATTACATCGCCGATCACAAGTACCGTTAGGTCATTGAACCTGTTGAATAATTGCTGAATAGCTGAGGTGTCCAATCGTGTATTCTCTGATTAATGTATTTACTTCAATTCGGCCAAACCTTCTTTAATTCTTTTCACTGCCTCTCTCAATTTTTCGTCGCTTGCAGCATAAGAGAGTCTGATGTTTTCAAAGCCTCCGAAAGCATCCCCGGGCACTACAGCCACTAATTTTTTCTCGAGCAAATAAGTTGAGAGATCATTGGAGTCGCGAATCACCTTTCCTCCATCTGATTTCCCGTAGTAAGCAGAAACGTCGGGGAAAAAGTAAAAGGCTCCATCTGGTAAATTTACTTTTATCTGTGGGATTTCCTGGAGCAAGCCAAACATCAAATCTCTTCTCCTTCTAAAAATGTCAACCATGTATTGAAGTTTGGAAACGTCGGCCAATACTGCCGCTTTCGTGGCCATTTGAGCAATGGTATTGGCACCACTGGTGATTTGACCCTGCATTTTTATACAGGCATCTACAATCCACTTTGGCCCGCCCATATATCCAATTCTCCAGCCCGTCATCGCAAAAGCCTTTGCAACCCCATTGACCGTAATAGTTCTATCCCACATATTTCCAATGGAAGCAATACTTGTGTTCTTCCCGGAAAAAATGATGTGCTCATAAATTTCATCACTCAGCACGTAGAGATCTTCGTGTTTTTCTATGACTGATGCAAAAGACTCCAGTTCTTCTTTTGTGTATACCGAACCTGTCGGATTTGATGGAGAGCTGTATATAATAAGTTTGGTCTTAGGTGTGATGACTGCTTCCAATCCGGATGCGGTCATCTTAAAATCATTTTCAACTTTCGAAGGGATTGAAATCACTTTACCCCCGGCAAGTCTAACCAGTTCGGCATAACTCACCCAATAAGGAGCTGGCAGTATTACTTCATCCCCTGGATTAACCAAGGCAAAAATGATATTGGCTATACATTGCTTTGCCCCAGTGCTCACCAATATTTCTGTTGGTTTATATGTGAGGTTATTGTCTCGTTTAAATTTCGCCACAATTGCCTCGCGCACATCCAGGAAGCCATTCACAGGTGGATAATGAGTAATGTTGTTGTGAATAGCCGCAATAGCTGCCTCCTTAATGAAATCGGGAGTGTCAAAATCGGGTTCACCCAGGGAGAGGCTCACTACGTCGTGACCGGCAGCAGTCATTTCCCGCGCAATTCGAGCCATCGCCAACGTGGCCGACTCATTCAGGCCTTTCATCATCTCCGAGACTTCACCAACACGACCTATGAGGGTATCTTGCATGATATAGAATTATTAGGGATAAACCTGCAAAGTTGACAAAACTATAAACAGAGTGGGTATTTATTAGGAAATAAATGCTGATAATTGCCAACACGCTCTAATGGGCTATATGACCGGAATATTAGGATGACATTCAAAACACTAATTATCGTAAATGGTTCGAAACCACAGGCTCTGAAAAAAGCCAAAGAACTTCTTCAAAAGGTCAGTTTTTGCGACATTCTAAAGACTGAGCAGCGCGGATCGGCCATCACAATTGCCGAAAAACTGGTAAACAACTATCATTTGATAGTCGCTATAGGTGGAGATGGAACAGTAAATGAAGTGGTAAATGGCATGATTCGCGGATCGAAAGAGTCTTTGAATTCTACAGCACTGGCTGTTCTTGCATGTGGCACCGGAAACGACTTCGCTAGAAATCTATCGTATAGTACTGGTGTTGATGAATTGGTAAAAGCAATAGATCAGCGCCAATTCCGATTTTTCGACATTGGATTAGTTGCAAATGGAACTCAACATAAAAGATACTTCATCAATTCCATGGATGCGGGTTTTGGATTTGAAGCAATGAGAAGAGTTGATCTAGTCCCCCGATTTGTCCCCAGTTCATTGATTTTTCCATTGGGAATTGCAAGTACATTTTTGACTTACAAAAAAGCGAATATCGTATGTGAAGCAGACACCTTTGAATACCGCGGGCTTTGTTTGACTATAGTGGTGGCAAATGCACCTTGGTTTGGAAGTGGGCTTTGTATTGCGCCCGGTGCAGCAATGGATGATCAACTCTTCGACATAACCATCATAGGTAATGTGAGTTTATTTGACTTTCTGAGATATCTGCCAAGTCTGCGAAGAGGAAAAAAAATAGAGCACCCTGAGGTTCATTACTTCCGCGCTTCAAAAATTCGTATCGCAGGAAACACCGGGATAGAAATAGATGGAGAACTTCCCGAATTCGGTTTGCCGGTGGATGTATCCATGCCGCTCGCACAAATCAGAATTCTCGTGTAGTCAATTTTCAACTTTCCTCAAACCACTTTTTCCCGGTTCTGTAAACGGTACCCTTAAAAAAAGCAACAGTCTTTTGATCTTGGTTCATCACATTTATGTAATACAAGCCGGTGTTTTTCGTCAAATTTTTCTCTTCTACTGAAGTGGTCAACACATCCCCTTCCCGCACAGGCGAAACATGAGAGATAGAAGTTTCTATGGATACCGACTGAATTCCATGACTATTGCTGGCAAAGGCCAAAGCACTATCGGCAAGACAGTATGTAATACCTCCATGTGCAATTGAAAATCCATTGAGCATTTCAGGTCTCACTACAAGTCGCAAAACTGAAATTCCCGGACCATCTTGAAGCCTTTCAATACCAAGCCATTGCGACATTGGATCGCTGTTGTACATTGTATCAACTACTCTGATGGCTAATGTTTTTGAATCCATTACTCAAAAATTTCTGCATTTTGAAACTGAAGCAAAAATAACTTTCTATAGACACCATCCAACTCCATTAATTGATCATGCCTTCCTACTTCTATTATCTTGCCTGCCTCCATCACCGCAATCTGGTCTGCATTTTGAATCGTGCTCAACCTATGTGCTATCACAATGGATGTCCTGTTTTTAGTCAATTGCATGGTGGCATAACTAATGAGTCTTTCAGATTCAGTATCTATTGATGAAGTAGCTTCATCCAGAATTAATATTCTTGGTTTAGTCACATATGCCCTTACAAACGAAATCAATTGTCGTTGGCCCACTGATAACATACCACCCCTTTCGTGAACATCGTATTGATAGCCTCCCGGGAGAGACATTATAAAATCGTGTACACCCACATCTTTTGCCGCTTGAACAACTTCTTCTTCACTTATCGAATTATCACGAAGCGTAATATTGTTGTGAATGGTATCTGAAAAAAGAAAAACATCTTGCAAAACGAGTCCAACATTTTTGCGCAGATTTGTCAATTCATATTCAAGAATAGATTTTCCATCGAGTAAAATTTCGCCTTTCTGAAATTCATAAAAGCGATTGAACAAATTCACAAGGCTGCTCTTCCCCGAGCCTGTGGCCCCAACAATTGCTGTCATTTTCCCCGCCGGGATTCGCAAATTCAATCCTCGAAGAACCCAGTTTTCATCGTTGTATGCAAACCAAACATCTTTACATTGTACCTCACCTTCAATTTTATCTGATGAAAGTGCACCATCATTAATTTGTTGTTCTTGTGTATCAAAAAGTTTAAATACGCGATCGGCATTTACCACTCCCATTTGAAGTACATTGAAATTATCAGCCATCTGTCGAATAGGACGATACATCATAGTGATGAATAAAGAAAAAGAGAGAAGCTCTCCCGGACTCATTTTGGAGGCTATTGATGCACCTACTCCCCACCAAAGCATAAGGGCTATACTCGCCGCCGATAACAATTCCACCAAAGGAAAGAAAACTGAATAAGCCCAAATTCCTCGAATATGTGCATCGCGGTGTTCTTGATTAATCTTTTCAAATTTGCGCGATTCCCGTTCCTCCTGATTAAATATCTGAACGATGTTCATGCCGGTAACATGCTCTTGTACAAAGACATTTATTCGAGCCACTTCATTGCGCACATCTTGAAAAGATTTTCGAACTGCCAATTGAAAAAGTCTCGTGGCATAAATAAGAATGGGTATAGGAATAAGCACTATCAATGTCATCTGCCAATCCATCCAAAACATATATCCTACAATAACAACCAATTTCAAAACGTCGCGCATGATATCCAAAAGCCCGACGCTAAACACTTCAGCGATTCCGTCGATGTCACTAATCAGCCGAGTTACAAACTGACCTACTGGTGTTTTGTCGAAATATTTTAGCCTAAAGCGAATAACGTGCTGATAAAGTTCTGATCGCATATCAAGGGTGATACTTTGAGCTACTTTGTTGGCTAAATAGGTCTGAAAAAACTGAATTATAGCCTCGATAAGCAACACTCCAATAAATAGGATAGAAAGGCGCATCAAATCCCATTCATGCCCGGGGGACAAGTGATCATCCACCACTTTTTGAACAAGTCTTGGGCGCAACGGGCTCATAGCTGCAAGGGTCAAAACAAGAACAACGGTTATCCAGAAGAAATTCTTGTACGGACCGGAACGATCATACAATCTCCTCATTAAAGACATATCAAATGCTCTTCCCTTTTCAGCCAATTGGTTCGTATTTACCGTTTATAATGTACGGATAGAGTATGTTCGTCAGATGAAGTCCCTTTGCTTTTGCACTATCACCTGCCAATTTACGCTCGCCTTTATCTAGTACTTCTTCAAACTCTGCAATTGTCATTTTGTTCTTTCCCACATTGAGCATTGTGCCTACCATAGAGCGAACCATGCTGCGCAAAAAGCGATCGGCTGTAACGTTGAAATATATTCGATCTCCTTCATGCCTCCAAGATGCATGTCGCAGATCACAAATAGTTGTTTTCTGACCGCCACCCGTGCGCGCAAAACAAGCGAAATCCTTGCGAAGTGGAAGCATCGCAGCGGCCTCATTCATTTTATCTACGTCGATTGGAAAAGGTATGTAAGAAGAATAAGCTTGTATAAATGGATCACGTGTTTGGTGAATGCAATACTCGTAGCTTCTTTCAAATGCATCAAACCTCGTGTGCGCCTTAATGTGAACCTTCATCACATTGTGCACGGCAATGTCCCAAGGCAAAATCTGATTGATCCGAAAAAAGAAAGTTTCCATATCCTCAATTTCTCGCTCAGCATCAAAGTGCAAGTAAAATTTCCTGGCGTGCACACCCGCATCTGTTCTGCCGCAACCCGTAGTTACAATAGTAGGCATATGCAAGAGTTTTCTCAATGCCAATTCCATTTCGGCCTGCACAGTATTTCCGGTGAGCTGTCTTTGCCAACCGTGGTATTGTGTGCCATCATAAGAGATGTGCAAAAAATACCGAGGCAACATTATCTCGGGTTTTGATAGATTTTCTTCCGTCTCGTTCATTGTCGATTTGTTCCATCCGGGGCATCCCAACCTCAATTGCCCGTTTGAAACAATTGTTCCTAATGCTCATGGGTACCAGATCGAACCTGACGGCAATATTAAATAATTGTATTTAAATTCAAGATATTCCGAGAAAAGTAAAGCTGTAATCAAAAAATCATTACGTTTGATCTCCATACTCCTAATTGACCATTGACTAAATTACTGTCAATACTTCCTTTCGGTGTATGATGAACTAGGAAGGATTATTGAGGCTGGACAGAAGAATGAAAATACCAGCGGATTGAAGTTCAAAAATATTTTCGGATTGGTCGTGGAGAATTACTTCAATCCAAGGGTAATTGATGACACGGACCTTCTCAATTGGCGCAATGGATCTTCAGGTCAACGAACTCA
>JAWXBG010000157.1:0-31597 GCA_034439875.1 Flavobacteriales bacterium | reverse complement strand
GCAAACATTTGGTGCATCCATCCGACTAGGCATAAAAATTAAATACCTAAGAAAATGAGTCACCAAAAATTTCAAAGTTGCCTTGATGCTTGTGTACCATGTGTAGTAGAATGTAAACATTACGCAACAGAATGCTTGCAAGAAAATGATATTAAAATGATGGTTAAGTGTATTCAACTTGACAGACAATGCGCCGCTATTTGTTTCGCTGCTGCTCAATTAATGAGTATCGGTAGAGAACAAGCTTCACATTTATCCGAAGAATGTGTAGAAATTTGTGAAGCATGTGCAGTTGAATGGGAAAACATTCAAACGAACATTGTAAAAAATGTGCTGAAGTATGCAGAAGCATGACTAAAGTAACAGCATAATAGTTGAGTTAATTCATTAGGGGGATAGTTGTAGTAAACGTTCCCCCTTTTATTTCTTTATGGAAACTCAAATTACAGTATTGACAACAGCCTGATTTTTGGCGAAAAGTATTGAAAAGTATAGTTAGCTCATCTGTTAAGGTAAAATTACCGTGAAATGCGCTAACAGCCCTTATTTCTGACCAACCTTTAACACCTTACAGAATTGACTTATCTCCCTTAAATCGGCTCAAAATCGCTGAATTTGGGCTTCCTTAAGTTCTTCAGGGTTTCGGTAGGAAGTTTGGTTCGAACAGGGTAAACTTGAGCCTGCAAAAATTTTGAAAGTTGAACAAATCCGCCCGACGGCCGGTTTGTTCAACTTTCAAAATGTTTGCAGGTCCCCCTTCTGTGGATCATGAAATAATCCCTGGAAAAAAAAACCGCGCTCGCTTAAGCATAGAGAATACATGGAAATGAAAAGCCCGTAGCGCAGCGAAGAACTGTTCAACTTTCAAAATGTTTGCAGGTCCCCCTTCTGTGGATCATGAAATAATCCCACTTCCCGTCAGGTATTCGGTAAATAGGAGTAAGCAGGAGGCATATCAGACTGAACGTTTTTAAAGCACTCAATCAATTTATAACTGAGTTCGGAAGTCATTAAAACTCTTCTGAAAAGAATATATATATCATTTAGCAGAATGGTATTCTACTCATAGTTAAGAGTGCAAGAAAACCACATCTATCACTCTCACGCAGCTTCTATTACCTCTTTCTCATTCTCAATCTCAATCTCAATTTCCATTTTTTTTTGCCGTGCCCCTCACCACTCTCACTTTCATTCTCGCTCTATACATAGGGGCCGGGCTCTCTGCTGCAAGTCCTCGCTCCTCGTGGCCTCGTAGCTGTGGGCTTTCCGCGGCGATCCCTCACGGGAGGATTCCACTCACGGCAACAGAACATAGTAAGATGTAGCTCCTACAGAGCTATCAATTCATTGCTAAATCAACATTTATAAATATTTTAATGGCCCTTAATTTCAAACAATATTTACAATTTGGATAGGAAGGATAGCGCAATATTTCGCTCCTACATAGCTACCGTTTCATTGATAAATCAACATTCAGAGATGTTTTAACGGCCCTTCATTTCAAACAATATTTACAATTTGGATAGGAAGTATTGTGTATTTTCCAATTCCAAATACCCTCCCCTACTTCGAAATCCCGAATTTCAACTTTTTGCTTTTGACTTTTTCTCCCTGAATCCTCTCAAGTACCTTATCAATCTTGTCGCCTTTTACAGCAGCATACGACGCATAGTCGAGTACTTCCACCAAACCCAAATCATCCTTCGCTATTTTGCCCTTTTGAAGAATGGTTCCTACAATATCCATCTTGTTGATCTTATCCTTCTTTCCAGCTCCTATGTATAATGTTTTCCATACAGAGGGCTCTGGCACTTCTCTGTCTGCCGAAAGTTTTTCCTCCACGTGTTTGTCAGTAATAAAGGGTGGTATGTGCTCCGAAGCTGAAAGCAGTATATAAGATGTGCCATTGGCATGCATGCGAGCTGTCCTGCCATTGCGATGTGTATAAACTTCGAGGGTAACAGGCAATTGATAGTGAACCACCGCTTCTATCTCAGGTATATCAAGACCCCTAGAGGCAAGGTCTGTGGTGATCAACAAACGATGTGTTCCATTCCGAAACTTAATCAACGCCTTTTCTCTATCCTCTTGCTCCATACCTCCATGAAAAACTCCATGCGATATACCCATCTCTTCGAGCAATAATCCCACCCGCTCCACAGCATCGCGGTGATTGCAGAAAACGAGCGCTGAGACCGCCCCCAACTTGCAGATTAGGCCAAACAGTAACTCCAACTTATCGTTGTCTGGTGCCCGCAAGTATTTCAGACTTAATCCTGATAAAACTTGTTTTCCAGCTTCAAGAAAATCTAGAACCAATGGCTTCTTTAGTCCCGTAAATGCCGGGATATCCGCCATCCTTGTAGCTGAAATCAAGACCCTCCTTTTGATCTTGGGTAACTCCGCTATGATGGAACTCATCTCTTGCTCAAATCCAAATTCCAAGGACTTATCAAACTCATCGAGTATCAACGTTTGAATCGTTGATGTATCAAGATATCCATTTCTAATGTGAAAGGATATTCTGCCGGGAGTTCCTACCAATACTGCCGGTGGATGACTGAGATTGTTTCTCTCCACTTTGGTTGAATGACCCCCATAACAGCAATTGACTTTATAGCCTGTACCCATTTGCTTAAATACTTGCTCAATTTGCAAGGCCAACTCACGAGAGGGAACGATTATAAGGGCTTGTACTCCCTGCATTTCACGATCCAGATGCTCTATCAATGGAAGCAAAAAACCGAGTGTTTTTCCAGAACCTGTTGGCGACAATAGAACCATGTCGCTGGACTTCTTAGCGGCCTCCAATGCAGAAATCTGCATCTGGTTTAACGATGCGATTTTGAGGTTCTCTAATATTTTCTCTTGCATGTACATTCTTTACAAAGTCGATTCACGAAATGCATCAATCTATCTTCAAAACACGGGTAACATAAGTGTCATTATCCGCAATACATCTGAAGCAATATGCTCCCTGCGGTAATTCGGATAAGTATACTAGGCAAGCACTTTCACTTAATTGAAATAACTCTTTGAGCACTACTTTTCCAAGTATGTCCAAAACCTCTACTTCAATTTTTTCCGATGTCAGATTCGGTAGGCTCAAATAAAATATGTCCTTTGAAGGATTGGGATAGACATGTAGAGTCTTTTGTTGTTTTGTGTCTTCAGCGGACAATACATCTTGTTGATATACGCGCACATAATCGACGGACATAGTACCCGGAAACATCGTGTTTCCATTTGGTGGACCGGGCCAGTTGCCACCCACAGCCACATTGAGCAAAAGAAAAAATGGATTGTGAAACTCTTCCGTGCTATTGATGTTGTTCAAAATATTGCCATTGTGATACTGCACCCCATCCACAAACCAATTGATATTGCTCTCATCCCACTCGATTGAATATACTTGAAAATCGGTAGGTGTGCCCGGAATACTCGTCCCGTAATACTGATGCCCGTTGTAATTCCAATGCATTGTGCCATGGGTTACCTCTTCGGTGTTCACATGCTCCATGATATCAATTTCTCCACTTTGTGGCCAACCCACTTGACCAATACTATCGCCAAGCATCCAAAAGGCTGGCCATAATCCCTGTTGAGAAGGTACCTTTATTCGAGCCTCTACTTTGCCGTACATCCAGCTATGCAGGTTCCTGGTAATCATCCTAGCCGATGTGTAGTCATTTGGTCCAATGGATTCTTCTCGAACAATTATTTTTAGGCTTCCATCGCTAACAGTTGCATTGCTAGGCTGATTGGTGTAATACTGAAGTTCGTTGTTTCCCCATCCGCCACCACCTATTTCAAAATTCCAGTTGGCAGGGTCTACCACATCTCCAGAAAACTCATCGGACCAAACCAAGGTCCATTCTTGTGAAAATCTGGAAATGGAGGCATATAAAAAAAGAGGTGGCAAATAGAATTTTTTCATGGCCTCTAATATACTCCTTCGCCGATAATCCCTTCGCTGTGCTGCGAGGACTTATTCCAAACTATGAAGCAAGGTTTTGTACACTTCCAACATGCGAGAGCTATCCTTAGAAAAGTAGTCAATACTTAGTTTATGATTCTCAAACTTGCGCTCAGTCGTAGGTTTTGGAAGAAAAGGAATTTCATCTTTCACAATCAACCCACAACCGACTTTTTCTACAAGATCAGAAAAATCTCCCAACCCAGGAGTGATCAATATTTGCAAACCTGCGTGTAGATATTCAGCAAACTTAACAGGCGATGCCACTTGATTCGTCACTTTGCTGTCGCGCAGCAGTATACCATAATCACATCCGCTCAGGACATAATACACATCATCATGGGAAATAAATCTGCGACAACATCTTCTTGGATATTTGGCAATCAGATCGTCTATCGCAATATTCTCCGTTGTAAGAAAAATTATTTGAACGTTTTCTTGTTTAGCCATTAACTCATCAAGCAACTTTACTACTAGGTCGAAAGACTGCCAACCACTGGTACTGCCCGAATACACTACTCTGACTTCTGAGGGATCGGCTGAGAACTCATCTGTAAAGGGTCCGGCATCGGCGGCCGCGTATGTAAGTGTGGATGGGATAATAACATGCTCATTGCCGGAATATGAAAACTCTCTTTTCCAATATTCGACTAGTCTTTCTGATACAGCTATTCGAAAATTACTGTCCAGTATTGCAGATCGCTCACAACGAGCTAAGTCGGCTCCCAGAGCCAAGTTTCCTGAAGTTACATCGTATTCTTCCACTTCTGCTTTCACGGCCGCCCGGCCATCGTAAACAACTTTGCTGAAAAAACCCTTGGCCAAACAAGCTGATATGGGTCCGCGACAAACAGCAGAAGCTCCTCTTCTAATAAAAAGCAACATAAACAATCGATACCACTTCCATCGAGTGATACCAAAAATCATGGGTATAGCTATAAATGGCACTTTTTGCTCGCGGAGATAATCCCTGTTTTTAAAATAGGATTGCCTCGGAAAAAATGCAATCAATTTCATGGGTTTTCCGGAAAGCTTTTGAAGTAGACTGATTACACCTACTACCTGACTTTGGTATATGCCTGAAGGTTGATCGTTGAAAGTGATGAAGTAAATCATGAAGTCAATATGCGCATGATTCGTTCTGTAGCTTTTCCATCCCACTTTTCAGGTATGGCTCCGCTCTTGTATGATCCGTTTTCAATCTCAGAAATATATTTATCTAATATCTGCAAATCAAATGGAATCAATGTATTTGTTCCCTGGATTATGGTCACCGGTCGCTCGGTATTTTCGCGCAAAGTCAAACAGGGCACTCTGCAGTACGTCGATTCTTCTTGTATACCGCCACTATCAGTAAGTATAAATTTTGAATCGCGAATAAGTCTTTGAAATTCGAAATAACCAATGGGTTCAGAAACGATCAGTTGCTCTATCGCATCAAACGAATCTTTCAATCCAAATTGAGCAATGCGTTGAATGGTCCTTGGATGTATCGGGAATACTATTTTGTATCTATTGGAGAGATTTGTAATCAAAGCCAAAAGTTTCTCCAAGCCTTCTTTGCTGTCGACATTCGATGGCCTATGAATGGTCATGAGCACATACTTACTCTTTTCAACGTTGATGTCTTGAAGCACTGTGGACTGATCGATCTGCGATTGAAAAGCCACCAATGTATCAATCATCGTGTTGCCCACAAAATGTATCTGGCCATTTCGATTTTCATTGGTCAAATGTTCGATACCACTTGGCTCTGTCACAAAATACAAGTCGCTGATTTCATCTGTCATCAGTCTATTTATTTCTTCAGGCATTGTTCTGTCGAAACTGCGCAGACCACTCTCGAGGTGAGCCAAACGAATATTCATTTTATTCGCTACCAAAGCTCCAGCCAGCGTTGAGTTCACATCTCCGGGGACGATGAGAATGTCTGGCCGAAACTCATTTTCCATCAAAGCGGCAAGTCTGATCATTATTTCTCCCATTTGAACAGCGGGGGCAGCCATCGATATATTCAGAAAAAAATCTGGCGACAACTCAAATTGTCTGAAAAAAATGTCGGCCATCTTTTCATCGGAATGTTGTCCCGTGTGCACTATTTTGATATCTACGCCGGGGTGATGGAGAGCTGCTTTTCTAAATTGGGTGACCTTGATAAAGTTTGGCCTTGTCCCAACCAGGATGAGGATTTTCATATTATACGATATATGCTATTTGCAGGTCCTCAAAAATAGTCCTTTTCAAATTGCTTCTCGAACGATCTCTATGAATTTTTAATCGGAGATGTACATTTGGATGGAGTCAATGGCGTAAGTTGGTTTTAACCCAGAATCCGCATTGGAAATCTATTGCAGCGCTAACCCCCTTTGATATCAAGCAATTTCCAGATTTTTATTTTCAACGTGTCTCTCAGAACATATAGGTATAAACCGAAAATCTTACTGCTAAGTTGATCTTTATTAGTGGAATACTCGCCATAGAAAGTATCAGGGTATACAAACTGATCAATCGTTTGATTTATCAATAATTCCAATGCGAAACATATTGTCCATTCGCCATGACTTATGATCTAGTTTCCATCGAATGAGGTCGTAGACATTCTCCTTCTCTTCGTCACTTATTTCCTCCAAAATCCTTTCGATTATGAGTGGTCCCTGTTTTAATAAGTGCAGCACTTTTTTTTCCAAGTTATCGTATTCGTGTTCATTGATTGTTCTGTTTCGTGTTTTCCTGCACACATCGCAAACACCGCAATTAACGGCATCTTTTTCGCCGAAATAAGAGAGGAGCTGGACACTTCTGCAAACCTCATTTTCGACAAATGCCCTTATTGATTTCAACCTGTTCTTTTCATCTGTTTTGCGATCAGCGTAATATTCTTTTGGGAAAAGTAGGTTTTCATCGCGCATTCGACCAGTAAGAAATGTTATCCTAGGTGAATCTGATGCGGCAATGTAATCGATGATTCCAAACTCTTTTAGTTTACCCAAGCCCTCCTTCACCTGTGTATGAGAAATATGCAAGTTTCGAGATAATTCGCTTTCATGCACACTTACATATTGTTCAAACAAACCACCGTACGACCTAAGCAATCCTCGGATGAAGAGATCCCATTGCGGATTAGCTACTTGATAACTGTACAAATCATTTTTACTCACAACAAACATGAGCCTTGAGGGCTGCCACATCTTTTCTTCGAAAGCAATGTATCCGCAAGTGGATAAAATCTGCATGGAGTATACTACCTCACTGTATTTGAGTTCATATTTTTCAGAAAGCTGATGAATATCTATATCATAAGAACTCCCAAGTCCTGCACCTATGGCCAGTTGTAGCATCGAGGACATATTTCTGTACACCTTTTTGATAACTTCGGTATCAGGGTATTTCTGTTCCAATCTACTCTCTGCGTCGGTGGTATCCGACTTGTTGTGAAGGAGTACACCATAAGCTCTTCCTCCATCTCTTCCTGCCCTTCCTGCCTCTTGAAAATAAGCTTCTAGACTTTGCGGTAAACTCAGGTGCAATACCAAGCGCACATCCGGCTTATCGATGCCCATACCAAAGGCGTTGGTTGCACACATGGCACGCACTGCTCCCGTTTTCCAAGCCATATAGGATTGAGCTCTCTCTTCATGACTCATGCCCGCATGATAATAAGCTGCATTAATTCCAGCTCCCAACAATCTGTGAGCCAGCACCCTTGTTTGCTGACGGCTACTACAATAGACTATGCAAGATCCATTCGTTTTGGAAATGATGTCGAGCATTCGATTTTCCTTGTCCTCACTATACTCCACCAAATACGACAAATTGGGGCGCGAAAAAGAGGAGGCTATTACCGCTGGTTTTCTGAAGGATAGCTTCTCCATTATATCCAGAACCACTTCGGGGGTGGCAGATGCCGTAAGAGCCATAATCGGTGCATCCGGTTTGATCTCCCGAATCTCCGCTATTCGCAAATAAGGGGGCCTGAAGTTATAGCCCCATTGAGATATACAATGAGCTTCATCAACCGCAATAAATGAGACCTTCATCTTTTTGAATCGCTCTATGAACAAAGTCGATTGTAGTCTTTCAGGAGAAACATACAAGAATTTCACATCGCCATAAACACAGTTATCGAGAATTCTATCTGTCTCCCTATGACTCAAAGCACTGGTTACCGCATAGGCAGTTATTTTATTTTTCTTCAGATTTTCTACCTGGTCATTCATCAGGGCCACCAATGGCGAAACCACAAGACAAATCCCATCAAGACATAAAGCCGGAACCTGAAAACAGATGCTTTTCCCGCCACCCGTGGGCAAAAGAGCTAGCACATCCTCGCCACAGAGAATTTTGGAAATGATCTCACGCTGGTTTGGGCGAAAAGTTTGATATCCCCAGTAGGTCTTTAATATTTCTTCCGGACTCTTCAATCTGAGCTATTCATTAAACGCAACAAAGTACATTCGCAAAGAGAATAAAAGATCTATGAGAAAAAAAATAATTGCTGGAAACTGGAAAATGAACAATACGCTGGACTCTGCAATGGTCCTTGCTACCAAGATTAATGAAGAATCTAGCACTTTTCCAGACAATACACATGTCATTTTGGCGCCCCCGTCTTTGTTTTTGGCTCATATGCTGATGATGCACGAACCCGCCTTTGATTTAGCTGCTCAGAACTGCAGTCAGCACGACTTTGGAGCTTTCACAGGCGAAATTTCACCTGCAATGCTTCACGATATGAGCGTTCCGTATTGCATCATCGGGCATAGTGAACGAAGGACCTATTTTCACGAAACGGATGAGTTGCTCAAACTAAAGGTGGCTGCATGTATCCGAAATAATGTAAAACCTATATTTTGCATTGGTGAAAGTCTTGAGGAACGACAGTCGGGAATCCATTTCGAAGTATTGCGCAAGCAAATTAATGAAGGGCTCGTTACTCCTGAAAAAGACCTCTTAAAAGGTACAATATTGGCTTATGAACCGGTTTGGGCAATAGGAACAGGTCTCAATGCTACTCCCGAGCAAATTGAGGAAGTGCATTTATTTATTCGACTGTTGATTGAATTGAACTTCGGAATGGAGGCTGCGGAGAATCTGTACATCCTTTATGGAGGAAGCATGAAACCATCGAATGCAGCAGAAATATTATCTTGCCCTAATGTTGATGGCGGTTTAATTGGCGGTGCATCATTACATAGTCATGATTTTGTTTCAATCATTCAAATAGCTGGAAAGTGAAGTACTTCGAATTTGTATTCCATATCGAACCCACAGAAGTCTTCAGAGATGTGGTTTTAGCATACATAGAAGATTTACCTTTTGATAGTTTTGAAGACACCGAAACAGGGCTGAAGGCGTATACTACGGATCCTGATTTGCAACCTGAAAACATATTGCCAATGTTTGCGGACCTCGTGGAAGCGAATATTGTAGTGCATCGAAATGAGGTAGAGCCCAAAAACTGGAATGAAGAATGGGAGAAAAATTTTAGTCCAATAATGGTAAAGGATCAAATACTGATATACGCTCCTTTTCACCTTGTGGATCATGCTTTTGCATATCGCATCGTCATTGAACCTAAGATGTCTTTTGGAACCGGACATCACAGTACCACATTTCTGATGTGCGAAATGATGCTTGGAATGGAGTTGCAAGGTCTTACTATGCTCGATATGGGGTGTGGCACAGGGGTGCTGGCCATATTAGCGGAAAAATTAGGGGCATCCTCTGTTGATGCTATAGATATTGACGACTGGGCTTTTGCGAATACGAAAGAAAACCTGGAGAGAAATAATAGCTTACGAGTCCAAGCATTCATGGGAGATGCAGAATTGCTAGTTGATCAGCAATACGATGTTATACTAGCGAACATCAATAGGAATATTTTGGTAAATGATCAGAAGAAGTATGATCGCTGTTTGAAATCGGGTGGATATATACTTATCAGTGGTTTCTATACATCTGATATTTCTATCTTATTGCAAAGTTTTAACGATTATGAATTAATCGAAGAGCTATCTCAAAATGATTGGGCTTGCCTTAGACTTCGGAAAATATAAAATTCAAAATTTGCTTCGCTTCCAAAATTCAAAATCATGGTCTTTGCGTGAAAATCAAGATGCCCGCCTTTCACGCAAAGTTCGCTGAGGGAATTGCACGCAAAGAACGCAGAGGCGATTTGAAATTCGAAATTCTAACAATTGCTTGTCTTCCAAGATATAAATCTTTGCGGGCTCTGCGTCCGATCTTTGCGTGCTTTGCGTGAAAATCAAGATGCTCGCATTTCACGCAAAGTTCGCTGAGGGAATTGCACGCAGAGAACGCAGAGGCGATTTGAAATTCGAAATTCTAACAATTGCTTGTCTTCCAAGATATAAATCTTTGCGGACTCTGCGTCCGATCTTTGCGTGCTTTGCGTGAAAATCAAGATGCCCGCCTTTCACGCAAAGTTCGCTGAGGGAATTGCACGCAGAGAACGCAGAGGCGATTTGAAATTCGAAATTCTAACAATTTCTTGTCCTCTAACATATAAATCTTTGCGGGCTCTGCGTGAAAATCAAGACGCTCGTATTGCACGCAAAGAACGCCGTGAGCCTAAGATGGCTGAATATAGCGGTCTATCTGATATCGATTCACTAGCGTTTAGACTTTTACTCCGCCGGTTTCGATTCATCCTCGAATTTATCTCCCTTCAGGTATTTAGGCAGTTGCATTCCCGCCATGTTAAACATTTCTTCGAGAGGAGGAACGCTTTTGTACAATCCCGATACAAAGTTGGCTGTACCTGTTTTGCCTTCGTAATTTCCGCTTCCACCATCCCAAACAGTAACCTTATCAATTTTGATATTTTTGATTGCATCGGTTTGAAGTTTCACCAACTCCGGAAGTTTATCGGCAATCATCAGCAGCACAGCATTGTTTGAATCATTGCCAGCAGCACTAACCATGAGTTTGAAACCTTCAGCTTGCTTACTCATGATTTCGAACAAACCGCGAGCTTCTGCTTCCATCTTGAGGAAGGTTGCATCGGCCTCTCCTTTTGCTTTACGACGAACCATCTCGGCATGTGCTTCTGCTTCAATTTCCACTCTCGTTTTCTCAATTTCAGCGGGTATGATGATATCTGCCACACGCGAAGCCTTATCGCGCTCCGCTCTTTGAACCTCCGCAGAGCGTTGTGCTTCGTAGGATTCTTCCAGGGATTTAGCTTCCTTTACTTTCTCTGCTGCACTGGCACGACGCGTTGCCTCTGCCTCCATTTCTCTTCTTGTTGCATTAGATTTTGCAATGTCAATTTTCGCGGTGTTTTCCCCTTCAATGGCGCGAGCATCTGCATCAGCAACCTGGATACGTTCCTTTTGATTTGCGGTAGCTTCTCCAATCATGGCCTCTGCATTGGCGCTGGCTACTTGTACGCGTTCTTTTTGATTTGCCGCAGCCTCCCCGATCATGGCTTCTGCGTTGGCACTTGCCACCTTGGTTCTCTGATCTTGTAAAGCATTGGCCTCACCGATGCTACCATCTCTATTTTGTTCGGCTACACTTCTCTTCGCATTGTTGATCGCCTGAGCCGCCGCTTCTTTACCCAAAGCTGCGATGTAACCGCTTTCGTCAGTGATATCCGTAACGTTCACATTGATCAACTTTAAACCAATTTTCTTCAACTCCGCCTCTAGATTGCTAGAAATATTCTGTAGGAATTTATCTCGGTTATTATTAATTTCCTCAATATCCATGGTAGCAACCACCAAACGAAGCTGCCCAAAAATGATGTCTTTTGCAAGGTCGTGTATCTGCTGACGAGCAAGACCCAAGAGCCTTTCCGCCGCATTCTCCATTACTCCTGGTTCATTGCTAATTGCTACAGTGAAACGACTGGGTACGTTTACACGAATATTCTGACGAGACAGTGCATTCGCCAAATCCACTTCAATACTCATCGGAGTGAGATCCATAAATGCGTAATCCTGGATTACAGGCCACACAAATGCAGCACCACCATGAATACATTTCGCTGATCGATTCATATCGTCAGCACCTTTTCCGACCTTGCCATAGACTACGAGAATTCTGTCGGAGGGACAGCGCTTGTATCTGCGTATAGCAGCGAGAAAAAGAATTACAAAAAAGAATACTGCCGCTATGATGGCATAAATTGGAATTGGGAGATCGAGGTCCATGAGCTTTTGAAAAAAGGGTTAAGTAATTTTTGTTAGAGTCTTTTAAAATTGTTTAGAGACCAATAGTTTTGATTGATCTATCACTTGTTTTACAGTTACAATCATGCCTCTGGTAAGATCAGTCTGATCGTCGGTGAGTGCATCTAATTCTCGCTGAGCTCCATTGAGATTGATGAACACTTTGCCATAACCGCCTCTAGAAGCGGGTATACCCAGGTACACTTCTGCCGTTCTTCCAATTGCTTCATCCATTCTGATGGTGCCATCTTCCTGAAGTTTAAACAGTGAGTAAAAAATAAATGCCATGATAGCCATCATTGCTAGTCCTGCTGCTGTGGCAATCAAACTGCTTATAAATATGGAAAGGCCTCCTTGCATGCAAGCCAATCCGGTCCAACCAAATACCGTCAGAAATCCAGCGAGATTCTTCAGTGTAAAAAATTGAAACCCGATTCCATCAAAGTCGTCAGATATATCAGCCATGGGCGAGTCTTGATCAGCATCACCGCCTACAAAAGCCAGTATCAATAGAATAAACAAAAAGAGAGAACCTGCGATAGAAATGCCCCAGTAAATCTGGTTGGCGGCGTCTAGCGTATTCCACCAATCGTTAATAGAGAGGAATGTCATGTGGTAAAATAATTTGTTTTGGCGGGATGAATCTAATGAAGAAATGAATGGGAAGCATAAAAAAAGACCACTCTTTTGGGAGCAGCCTTTTTCAAAAATTATTTTGAAGGTTATTTCTGCACCATCATTCTTCGGGTGTATTTGCGATCACCCGATTGAATGCTATAAAGATATATCCCAGATTCAAAAGTGGATACATCCAAACGGTAGCTATTTGATCCTCTTTTCGATGAAATTTTCTTTTGGAAAACCCTTTTACCCACGAGGTTCGAAACAATCAATTCTACCTCTTCATTTGTTCCCAATTCAAAACTGATGTCTGTAAATACAGATGCCGGATTAGGTACACTTTGATTTAAAGATAGACTAGCAACTGGAGCTTCTTCTATATCAATCACAGAGAGAATCTCAAGTGTGTAATTCTCGAATGAATATGGAATTGATGTTGGAATACCAAAGGCGAGAATGTAAATCGTTACGTCAATTTTAGTAGAAAAAACACCAGCTTGGTTAGGAATACCTGAAATATCTCCACAGTACTGTCCTCCAGGAAAAAACATACAATCGTCAGGAGATTCTCCGTTGTTATTGCATTCCACAGAAAGACCAAGATTGCTGATATCAACGTATGAATCACCATCGAGATAGTAGATTGCTTCTAATCTCAAGGAATCAATTAATACTGTATTTGGATATGTCTCATCTATATCAGCGGCAGTAGTCGGTACTTTTACGTAGACCACTTCGTTGTATGCAACATTCAGAACGGCTGGTTCGAAATTCTCGCCGACATTAGGGTCAGGAGAAACTCCAAAGGCAGCACCCATAAAATCGTGATCCGTAGGATCGCACTGAGCAGTCGCTGCTGCCACAGTTGATAGGGCTAAAAAGGAGAGTAAAAATCTTTTCATTTACGATTAAGTTATAATTCAGTGTTAGTTTTCTTATTGTATATCGCGCTCTACTTCTTCCATGTAAACGAGATCAATTGCCTCATTGCTGGTAGGAGTAATCTTAAGTACACTTTCCAACTGCGAGATGGTAATAATCTTTTTTACACCGTCTTGCAGTCCACACAATACAAAGGTGCCGTTAGAATCCCTACAAAGACGATTGGCGACTAGCACTGCGCTCAAGCCAGAAGAATCTATGTAGCGCGTTTGCGACATATCCATCACCAGGTTTTTCACACCGGTTTTATTAAGCATCACTACCTCTGACTTCAATTCTGGAGCATGTATAGCATCCAATTTTTCAACCAGGGTCCTGATCACGACCACTTTATCTTTCTGTTCAACTTCAAATTTCATAAGGGCGCTTTTGACAAAAATAAGCCATTTTAAGGCTTCGCGAATATAGTTCAGTTTATTCGTCCACAATACACATCTTATAAAAGGGGCTTATTCGGGCCTGTATCCGGAGGACTGGGCCAATAAATAGATAACCGCCATGCGGATAGCCACTCCATTTTCCACTTGATCCAGTATGATGCTCTGATCGCCGTCCGCCACATCGCTTGTGATCTCCACACCTCTGTTTATAGGACCTGGGTGCATCACCGTGATTTTATGAGAAAGGCTATCCAATATTTCTTTGTTTAGACCAAATTGCTGAGAATACTCTCTGAGCGTAGGAAAGTGGCGAACGCCTGCATCCTGACGTTCCAATTGAATCCGCAACATGTTAGCTACATCACACCATTCCAATGCATTAAGTAAGTTGTGTTCAACCTTTACTCCAATCTTTTCAATGTGTTTTGGCACGAGTGTTGTGGGCCCGCAAACCATCACTTCTGCGCCTAATTTCTGAAGGCAAAAAATATTCGACAGCGCCACCCGAGAGTGCGTAATATCACCTACAATTGCCACTTTCTTACCTTTTACTTTACCCAGTTTTTCTCTAATCGAATAAGCGTCAAGGAGCGCTTGGGTGGGATGTTCGTGTGTACCATCTCCGGCATTTAGAATGGAGGCATTTACGTTTTCGCTCAGAAATTTGCAGGCTCCAGGGGCTGAATGCCTCATCACCACCATGTCCACTTTCATGGCCAAAATGTTGTTTACGGTATCTACCAAGGTCTCCCCTTTTTTAACGGAAGAAGTACCAGTCGAAAAGTTGACTACATCAGCGGACAGCCTTTTCTCTGCCAACTCAAAACTAAGGCGTGTCCGAGTAGAGTTTTCGAAGAATACATTGGCAACGGTGATGTGACGCAGTGAAGGAACTTTTTTAATCGGTCGGGAAAGAACTTCCTTGAATTCATCTGCTTGAGAAAAAATGACCTCAATGTCCTTTATCTGAAGGTCTTTGATTCCAAGGAGGTGTTTTACACTCAGCTGATCTTTCATGATATACCTGTAAGTAATTGAACGGAATCAGGAACTCCATCATTTTTCCATGATACCAGCACTTTCTGGTCGTCGTAGCTATCAACGCTTTTTCCTATATACATAGGCTCTATCGGTAGTTCTCTCGAAAATCGACGGTCTATGAGTACCAACAATTCCACTTTCTGCGGTCTGCCATGCTCGAGCACTGCTTCAAGACCAGCCCTGATGGTGCGACCGGTATATAGCACATCGTCGACCAAAACTACATTCTTGTTTTCGAGTGTAAAGGGTATTTCGGTCGGACTAGCCAACAACTGCTTGTCGTTTCTTCTAAAATCGTCTCTATAAAACGTAGGATCAATTTTCCCAGATAAAAGCTTCGAATTCGGAGAGATTTCTTTGAGTTTTTTCACTATGGCCTCCATGAGTAAAACACCTCGAGGTTGAAGACCGAGTATTACACAATTCGAAAAATCGTCATGATTTTCAATCAATTGATAGCCTAGTCGCTGCAGAATCAGGCCGAAAAGCTCGCTATCAATAAGTACTTTGGGTTTCATACCGAAGCGCAAATATATGAGAGATCGGGAGGCGAGGGCTGAGAGGGCTCTATTTTAAGTCGACTTATGAATGGATGTCCAGGGGACGGAGGTTCGGAGTTCGAAGAGGAATCCAATTGAAGTCGGGATATGAATAGATGTTCGCAGGGGGAATGAAGAGGACTTTAGTTGATCTTGGCAGACAATTCCAAACAAACTTCATTTCAATCTAGTCCCTTAGGGACGGCATCGCAATACCCTAGCCCTCGAAGCTAAAAGAGATGACAAATGTGCGCGTACGAAGCCTTTCTATTGGATTGGAATAAATTTGATCTTCATCAAACAAGACGTTCGTGAGACCAAATGCTGTTTTAAATTCTACCGCAAATTTGAAATAAGGAAGAAAAAAATCGAAGCCCGCACCGGCATCAATTGTATAATCACGGTCATTCAACTTGATGACAATGTCACTAGCAACCGCATTATTCACATCTTTTTGCGACTGCATATCAATACTGTATTTACCACCAATGAGCGCATAAGCCGCGAAATTCCCTACACGATTTGTTCTGAGTTTGATCATCACCGGGAATTCTAACCACACCGACTGAACAATTTTCAACTCTGTCTCTGTTTTGCCACTTTCCCTTAAAAAGGTGTACTCCAATCCTCTATCCTGAAAAGAAAGTCCGGGGATAAAACGAAAGTTTACGTTTTTGGTAAGGTTATAAGATGCCAAAAGCGCTAGATTGAATCCCGACTGCGGCACATTATCTATTCGATACAAAGAGTCGTTGAAGTCGAAGTCGGGCTTATAGTCTATGAAGAAAGAGGACGTGTTGGCCGACAAAAGAAAACCAAAGTGGTATTGCTTTCTATCGAATTGCTGCAGATTGCTCGAACCCATCTTTTGTGCAAAGGCGAGCGAGGTTGTCAAACAGAACATGAATACAACAAGGATAAACCTCATAGATAAAAACTAATAATTGGTGCAGACCCTCAAAGATTCGGTGAATGTATTCAAAGAATCAATCGACAAGATCTAAGTTTCATTGTTCAAAAGTATGAAGTTGGTATAAAATAGTTTGGGCTAATTTTTTTTAGCATTGATGTAACAGTCAACGTTCTTCAATCGGCACGAAGTCCATCATAGGATACCCAACTACCTATTATTGTTTTTATTGCTTACTTCTTGAGGAACAATGAAGAAAGCAGGAGCGCCAAAAAGGTATATCCCACGCTAGAAACGCACAACATCAGAAAGCCAATAGAAGTAATAACCTTCGGACTGGTCATAGAATAAATCCGACTCTTCCCCATTTCACGAATTTGATCCGCATTCATCTCTGCTAAAGACTCGTTTTCAGCTTTCAGACTGGCCAATTTTTCTGGATTCGTAAGAATGCTTTCCATTTCTGCCATGTCCTTCGACCGTTTCATCTCCACTTCATCAGACATATAGCTATAAAAGGAGAATATAGCAATTGTCACAAAAAAAGAATATACAAGAGGGTATCGGACAAGGTGTTTAAATCTGGCTAAGCCACCGCCTTCTAGTTTTTTCCAGCGGAAAGAGAACATTCCAAGTCCAACAAGAAGAAGGATAAAAAATAAATTCAGAAAAACGCCGAAGGTTCGACCTTTCAGAATATCCGAATCAGCCAATTCAGAACCGTAAATCCATCTGGTGGCAAGCCATAGTAAGGCACAAACTAATGGGAACCATAGCGCAGAACTTAAAATCCTTTTCAATTCTAATAGATCAACCGTTCATAGAAATAAGGAACTCTTCATTGTCTTTGGATCGTTCAATACGTTCCTTCACAAATTCCATTGCCTCCTGAGGGTTCATATCGGCAAGGTGTCTGCGCAATATCCACATGCGCTGAAGAATGTCTTTGTCGTGCAAAAGATCCTCTCGTCTTGTTCCTGACGATAGAATATCAATAGCCGGGAAAATCCTTCTATTCGAAATTCTGCGATCGAGCTGCAACTCCATGTTACCCGTTCCCTTGAATTCCTCGAAGATTACTTCGTCCATTTTGGAACCAGTGTCTACAAGCGCAGTTGCTATAATCGATAAGGAACCGCCATTTTCAATTTTACGCGCAGCTCCAAAGAAACGCTTTGGTTTTTCGAGGGCATTTGCTTCTACTCCACCGGAAAGCACTTTACCACTTGAAGGAGCTACGGTGTTGTATGCACGAGCCAATCGTGTAATTGAATCGAGTAATATGCACACATCATGGCCGCATTCCACGAGGCGTTTGGCCTTTTCCAAAACGATGTTGGCGATACGCACATGTCGCTCTGCAGGTTCATCGAAAGTAGATGATACTACTTCAGCTTTTACACTGCGCTTCATATCGGTTACCTCCTCTGGACGTTCGTCTATGAGGAGCACTATCAAATATGTCTCTGGGTGATTTTGAGCAATTGCATTCGCAACATCCTTTAACAAAGTTGTTTTACCGGTTTTCGGTTGCGATACAATCATTCCGCGCTGTCCTTTTCCGATTGGTGAAAACAAATCCATAATTCGCATGGAAATGTTAGGGTTGTTATCGGCAATTCGGAATCTTTCGTTAGGGAACAAAGGAGTCAAAAATTTGAAAGGCACCCTGTCGCGAACATAGGATGGGTCGCGTCCGTTGATGCTTTCAATACCTATCAATGGGAAGTATTTTTCCCCTTCTCTCGGAGGACGAATGGTACCACGCACAGTATCACCTGTCAATAAACCATAAAGCTTGATTTGCTGCTGAGACACATAAACATCGTCTGGAGAATTCAAGTAATTGAAGTCTGCGGAGCGCATGAATCCAAAGCCATCGGGCATTATTTCCAATACACCCTCTGCCATGACGAGACCGTCGAAATTGTATCCATGTTCGTCCGGTTGACCTCTCTTAGAGCGATCGGGTCTGGCTATATTCGGATTGTTTTGATTCCCCTGATTACTCGGATTATTCTGGTTCGGGTTGTTCGGATTCGGGTTGTTTGGGTTGTTTGGGTTGTTCGGATAGTTTGGTCGATTCGGTCTATTTTGATCCCGAAACTCCCTATTCTGTGGTTGCCCCTGCTGGCCTTGATTAGGACCTTGATTCGATCCTTGTGAAGGACCTTGGTTTGGACCTTGTGAAGCATCTCTTTGTTGGGGAGGACTAGATCTCGTGTGCAGAGGCGGACGAGCAGGCTGATTTTGCACTTGTGCCGCAGATGGTTCTTCTGCGACATTGCCATCGGTTATTTTTTCTTCTGTTTCAAAAGCAAGTTTTTCTTGAACTGGTTGAGCCGATGTCTCAGCTTCATCATTTTCTGAATCTTGGGTTTCTTTGGGTTTCCTCTGGCGATTTTTCTTGCCCTTGTCGGCATCTTCAGCTACAGGTTTGTTCTGCGGAATTTTGACTTCTACTGTGTCGGTCCATGTCTTTAATGCCTGAACATCCAAGATTTTATAGACAAGATCCTGTTTTTTCAGTTTGTCAGGGTTGGAAATTTCCATTTTTTCGGCAAGTTCTTTAAGCTCGCCAACCTTCATCGCGTTAAGCTTGATGATGTCGTACATAAAAAAGATTTATAATTACGAAAGTGTTTTTGACTTTGTCAGAAGAAAAAAATAAGATTATGAATTTAAACCGAGTGGGATACCCGTTTTGGACGCTGCAAGGATAAGACAAAAAGTCGAAATCCACCAATATTTTTTTTGAGCAACCTGAACTCCGCACTTTGTAAGCCTTTTTACCTAGGTTTGCGCCAACGATTTTTTCAAATTATGATTCAAAGAATTCAAACGATGTATTTGTTGGCTGGCGCCATCTTAATTTCATTAATCTTTTTTGTTCCTCTCGGAGGATTCAAAAGCCCTATTGAAGTTCTGCCTGAAGGAACACTCTATTTATACAAGCAGGTAATTGGTCTAAAACAAGAAAGCACACCCGCTATGCTCTTATCTCCTTCCTTGGCCTTAGCTTTTCTCGGTTTTTTAATAAATATCTTTTTGTTTAAAAACAGAAAGAGACAAATCAAAGTGGCTCGTTACACTTCTATCTTTTTAATAAGTATAGCCGTTCTTCAGTTCATTTTTATGAATAGGGTCTTGGAAATGTCGTTTAACACCGGTTATGAGCTCAATTACAAAACAGGTTTTTTTCTCGTAATACCTGCTCTTATATTCAATCTGCTTGCTGCAAGATCTATAAAGAAAGATGAAGAACTTGTAAAATCTGTTGACAGGATTAGATGAGATTTTGGCTATTCATATTTCTTTGTTTTCTAAGCTCTATGCTTTCCGCTCAAAAGGATTATCGCAAGCCGGCAGAGAGGTTTAAGGCACAATACGAATATTTTATTTACGAAGATCAAATTCCCTTTGGTTGGTATAATGCACGTCATGTTTTTTACAGTGGACTGAAATATGAGGTCCAAGATCCAACCACTATTCCCTATCCAAGAATAGACTCTTTGTTTGGTCTTATCGAAGAAAGTATTTTGATTTTAAAGGAAATTACTGACACTGCGGAACATCTCAGGTTTCAGAAATTCAAAGGAAAGTCTCAAAAAAACAGAGCTCTTCTTTATGCCGATTCTCTGAAAAATAAATTTGATGAGACTATTACACCATTGCGACTTCATCAACAACAATTCGACTCACTTTGCAAATTGTTTGCAATAAAAAAATGGTTGATGCGAGAATATGCAGACACGCTTTCACCTCTAATCGAAGCAATGGGCGACTCTCTTGTGTTGCAAGGCAAATTGATAGCTCTGGAACTGCGAAAAGCAGCAGCTACGTTCCCCGATAAAAAATCGGACGGATACAAAAAACAGTATAAACCCATCTCTGAGTTGCAGGCAGCACATAAGGTTTTTGGACAAACGCTCACGCAATTGGAAAATAGTCAAACTCGATTTTACGATTCAAATCCAGAAGACTTTTACTATACCGGACCTTCTATATCCCCGCGAAAAGAGGCTGAAGCCACGCAACAAGTGATCGTTCAATTGAATTTTATGATGGACGATTTTCGGAAACTACAATCGCAAATGCCTCGCAATAACTAAGCCCTCGGTCCAATCTCAATTACCTGAAGATCTTTGATGATTCCATTGTCTAAAACAAATCGAAGAAGGGTTTTTACTTTGTGAAATCCATGTTTTCCCGCTGCACCCGGATTCATGTACAAACATCCAGATTTCTTATCCATTTGCACCAAACAAATATGGGAATGTCCGCAAATAAATAACCTCGGTGCGGACTTATGAAATTCTGCTCGCACGGGGTTTGAATAGTTACCAGGTTTGCCGCCAATATGTGTCATCAGCACGTCTACAGATTCTAATTCGAATCGTTGAACTTCTGGATAAACCTTGCGAAATTCTGTTCCATCAATATTTCCATAGACTGCCCTGACGGGTTTAAAATCTGAAAGAGCATCTATCACTTCAAAGGTTCCAATATCGCCGGCATGCCAAATTTCATCGCATCCGGCAAAGTGCTTGAATACAGCCGGATCCAAGTATCCATGTGTGTCCGAAATCAACCCAATTTTTTTCATATTCTGCGACCAATATCGGCATCTATTGCGAACTTTGAGAGTAGAGCAATCATTTGTCAACATAGCCGTTTGGGTAACAATAAGCATTGGCAACAGAGTTGTATCATATCCCTGCGGATCTTAGGCCCGATACTTGATTATGAAATAATATGAGATATTTCCTTTTGATTTTTGCCCTTCTTTTGGGTGTCAATGCTTTTGCTCAACCAGGCCCTCAGTACACTACTTCGGATAAAAAGGCTATCAAAAAATTTGAGGAGGCAACAAAGGCTTTCGATCTTGGAGATTATGAAGGTGCAGAGTCCACCCTCATCAAATTGACGGAATCAAATCCTGAATTTATCGAAGTCAATTTTATGCTTGCACAAATTCATGGCGATAAAAATGATCTACCCGCTGCTATCATTTGGTTGAAAAAAGGGCTGAAGATCGATGAAACTTTTTTTGTCGATGGATGGCTCACTCTTGCCGAATGCGAGCAAGCACTAGGTCATTACAAAGAAGCCGAAGAAGCTGCAGCCATGTATATCCGATTGCCTGACAACAATAAAAAAAGTGAGGACAAAGCCAGACTCATCTTGTCGAGTTCTGTTTTTGCGATTGAAGCGCTAAATAATCCTGTGCCATTTGACCCGATAAATCTTGGTGGTGCCATAAATACTGAGCAAAGTGAATACTATCCATGTCTCACTGCCGATGGAAATACGCTTCTATTCACTCGACTCTTAAAAGATTCTCAAGCGTACAATGGACGACAAGAAGACTTTTTTGTAGCTACAAAAACGGATGATAAGTGGACCAACGCCGTGCCTATTTCTGAAATCAATACACCTCTGAACGAAGGCGCACCAAGTCTATCTCCGGATGGTCAGGTAATCATCTTCACCGCGTGCGAAGACATTACGGGCGCATGGGGAGGTACTAGAGAAGGCATGGGAAGTTGTGATTTGTTTTATGCCTATAAAAGAGGAAATATGTGGGTTGAGCCTAAAAACATGGGTCCGGTAATTAACAGCTATGGCTGGGAATCGCAGCCTAGTTTTTCCGCTGACGGCAGAACTCTTTATTTTGTTCGGGGAAAATTTGTTCGTGGTGGAATTAAGGAACAAGATATCTATGTAGCATATTTGACACAAGAGGGCAGTTGGACCAAACCGGAACCTGTTCCTGGCAAGGTGAATACTCCGTATGAGGAAGAATCTGTGATGATTCACCCAGATGGTAAAACTCTTTTTTTTAGTTCAGATGGTCATTCGGGTATGGGCGGACTCGATATATTCCTTTCGCGCATGCAACCGGATGGAACATGGGGAAAACCCGTGAACCTCGGATATCCCATTAATACTCATAAAAGTGAGAATAGTCTGCTCGTCTCTTCTGATGGCAATCTTGCCTTCTTCGCTTCAGACCGTGAGGGAGGATTGGGAGGTCTTGATCTGTACAGCTTCGAATTGTATGATGCTGTTCGACCTTTGCCTGTGACCTATGTGAGCGGAATAGTGAGTGATGCCGAGACGATGAAAAAGCTCGAAGCTCGTTTTGAATTAACAGATCTTGAAACCGGAGAAACAGTTATCGAATCATACAGCAATGCCCTTTCAGGAGAATTCTTGGTGTGTATCACAGCCGGTAAAGACTATGCGTTGAGTGTTTCGAAAGCGGGTTATGCTTTTCATTCGGAGAACTTTTCATTGAAAGATTACAATCGCATTGAACCCTACACACTCGATGTAAAACTGCAGCCTCTGCAAGTGGGCGTGAAAGTAATTCTCAACAACGTATTCTTTGGCACCAATAGCGCAGAACTAGATCCGAAGTCGAAAATTGAATTGGACAAACTTTATTCGCTCCTTGTAAGCAATTCAGATTTGCACATCGAAATTGGTGGACACACCGACAATGTTGGTTCAGACGAATCTAATCAACAACTCTCCGAAAAAAGAGCGATGTCTGTAGTTGCCTATCTCGTTGGGAAAGGCATTGCTTCTGCCCGATTGACCTCAATCGGATATGGAGAAAAAGTTCCTATCGATAGCAATGATACCGAATCCGGAAGATCTAAAAACCGAAGGACGGAGTTTCAGATCGTGAAATGACGCGGGAAGTAGAAATAGAGAGTAGAAAGTTCGACAATCAGCATCAGTTCCGTAGGAACGGCATCATACTGGCATGCAATTGACATCAGTTCCTTAGGAAAGGCATCATACTGGCCCCGTGAGGGATCGTCGCGGAAAGCCCACAGCTACGAGGCCACGAGGAGCGAGGACTTGGAGCAGAGAGCCCGACCCCGCGGTACAGAGAGAGTGTGGCAGCAAGAGTGCTGTTCGCGGGGGCACGGCAAAAACAGAATGATAATCCCAGATTTTACAGTTGGAACTCAGAAAGTCTGCAATAGCGAAGGGTGCTTTATCGATTTTTATTTTCACCTTTTGTATTATCCCAGAATCCGCATTGGAAATCTATTTCAGTACTAATCCCCTTTTGCTATCAAGCACTTTCTCGATTTTTATTCTTGATGTATGAATATACACCATCAAATAAAAATCTGGCGAGAGCTCTCGCTATCGTTGGGGTTTATCGCTTCATCGCGACTTCCAATGCGGATTCTGGGATTATACGCTTTGAAATGCACTCAAATCACAAGGTGGGTTTTCGGCGTTTCATCTTCAAAATCTGGGTTCAAAGGAATTACAATTTTATTTTCCTTGACATCGCAATCGCCGGTTTTTCGATCCACTTCCAGAAGTAATATGCGAAGACTAAGCATACAAAAATGCTGATGGCTATCATCGTGTATTTCAGCCAAAGTGCTGTGATGCCAATAGCCGAAAGTGCCAGAATATGGCCTCCAACAGTGCCATGTGTCAGATACAAGGAATACGAGATATCACCAAAACGATTGCTGAGTGGTTTATCATGACGCACATACAATATAAAAATGACAGTCGGTATCATACTCAACATGATCAACATATCTAAACGAAGCCATGCAAAAATCAACATACCGATAGCACCCAGATAAAGCTCCCACTTCCCTGCCCTATCTGTGAGATACCAAAAACAAATGATGCCCATTCCAAATAGAGGGGCATAATGCACTGCGAAACGCTCGTCAAAAAAGAAATAGGCCGATCCACAAAACGCAGCAAAGGCTGAATAACGAATCCATTTTTGAGCATGATCCAACAAAGGAAATAAGAGGGCCATCAAAATGTAAAACTGAAATTCTAATGCCAAAGTCCAATAAATAGGGTTGTACCATTCGTGACCTGTAAATGGAGTCAGATACAACAAATGAGAAAACGTTCGCTCTGTATCATAAGCCCACGGCTTTCCATGTGTAAAATGATAAAATAGACTCAATGCCAGTATTAGACATATCGACACCAAATAAGGAGGCTCCAATCTCACCAAACGTTTGAACATGAATCGGAAAAAAGAACGCACAGTATATCGCCCCTTGTATAGTGAAAGTGGTATTACAAAACCAGAGATCACAAAGAAGACAAATACACCCAAGTGACCATAATGACCAATTCGTCTCAAAGGATCATTTTCAGGCAGGAAGTAACCTTTCACTGAATCCCAGTGATTGGTTAAGTGATAAACAACAACCATCAGCGCAGCTAACCCACGAAGGAGATTTAACTGCGGATAGTATACATCGCGGTTGTTTTGGTTCATAAAACTGCGCGAATATGGTGAAAATGCCCAGTCATACCTCTAGTCTGCCAGGGGCATCTTCAACACAAATCCGAAATAAATATTTCTTTCGGGAGAGGGGTTATAAAAACGATTGAAAGGAGCATTGACCTGTAAGAAAGATGTATACCGAGCGTCGAGTAGATTATTGATCCCGATATAAGTTCCCACAACAAAATTCTTGTCACCCGATTGTATCAAATTAATATCTAGCCGCCCATTCAACAAATGGTAAGACTCCGACCACGATGTATTGCTATTATTGAGTGGTGATCTATCATTCCAGTAATGATTTAGATTGAATATTATCCTCTCATAAAAGGCCGTTAAAACTAAATTGGACATGAGGCTATTCTTCATAACACCGGGCAATTGCTTGGTATTAGCACTTAACCCTTCCAATTCGTATTCGCCAAAAGTGTAATCTGTGGAAGTGAAACCAAGGCCTAGTTCCACGCCATTCATGAATCTGCTTTTGAATTTCCATGACCTGCGCAATACAGCTTCAATCCCTTTTTGAATGGTATTTCCAGCATTGCGATAGCGCAAAATATCTTCGTATTCACCTAGCTCCGAGTTAAAAATGGAATCATTGTATCCAACGATTGCATTGCTCAAATTGAATTGATATGCACTCACTTCGAACTGCAATTTTGTTTTCGCTAGGTTTCCTTTTATTCCAATTTCCTTATTCAAACCCAACTCCGGTCTGAGGTTGATGTTGTATGTGTTTTCAACCGCATCGACTTGCTCGAAAACAGTTGGATTGCTAATCCCGGCGGCTAAACTTCCATGCAACCAAATATCTTGGAGCAATCTGATAGACATGCCAAATCGAGGCAGAAATTCTGCGTCGACGTTTAAGGTGGTATCATAACTGAAAGCACTTGCGTTATTACCTTCAACCTCATGTGCAAGGTAGTTGTAGCTTATGCCTGCCTCAAGAACCACTGCGTTTTTGAACGTATAGTCGGTTTGAGCAAACAAGACCCTCGACTCATATCCCACGTCATATCTATACTTGAAACTACCGGGTAATCCACCGTCATTTGAAGATTCGGTTATTTCAAAATTCTCGTGTTGACCTTCATAACCGAGCGACATATTCCACAATGATGCTTTCGTTTTCATGAGTGGTCGCGAAGCAACTGCGCGAACTCCAAATCCCAATGCCTTTTCTTCTTTAAATCCATTGTTCACCACTGAGGTGCCAAATGGATTGAATTTATTGGTGTAATATCCATATATAGCCGATGAGAATTTCCACGCATCATTAATAGGTAGTTCACCGCTCAATCCTACCATGATTCTTTCTCTGTATAATGAAGCGTTGTTTGCAGCAGAAAAAACATTGGCCTGTTGAGGATCATCTTCCACTTGTGCGGCATTCAAAGAACCCGGCAGTCCGAGATGACCATTGAAGTAGGTAGCATAAGCAAAAAATTTCGATTTATCCTTAGAATCATTGCCCTGCATCATCAAAGTCAATTGTTGCTTGCGATTAAATTCTTGAATCCTATAGCCATCTGTGTCCTGATATACATGACTCAATCGAAGTCTTGTGTTCTTGACCTTTACCTGAAATGCTGTGGCAGATCTTTTTAGTCCGAAAGCACCTGATGTATAGTTGTGCTGAATATTCATTTTCGAATCGTCGGCCTTCAAAGGCGAGGAGAAAATGAGTACGCCTCCAGTGCCGCTTCCATATAAACTTCCTCCTTGACCTTTTATGACCTCTACTCTACCCAAATCAAAAGAATCCATTAATTCAAGTGGGCTCGATCCGTCGGGAGAAGAAAGTGGAATTCCCTCGATATACATTTTCACATTGCGCACTGCGAATGGAGAACGTAAAAAACTACCTCGGATATTAATTCTCTGACTGCCTCCATATCCCCTGCTTTCCATGCTCACTCCGGGAATCAGATTGAGGGCATTTTGAAGCGAAGTTTGATCGTTTGATGAAAGTACCGCAGAGTTGATGACGCCAATTGCGGCAGAACTCGAAATATTTCTAGATTGATTTCGGAATCCGGTTACTTTAATTCCCGACAATTCGTAAGCCCCTTGGCGTAAAAATATCGTTGATTCATCAGCGATTCCTCTCACCTCCAAAAAACGATCGTAACCCATTCCGAAAAAGTGCAAAGTGTCCATGAGACTGATATTTGGAAGCCATATCAACCCATCTACATCCGAAAAAAATACCGAGTCTGGGCCGAGTTCGATCTTTAAAAAAGGAATGATTTCCATTGTTTCGGCATCTTTCACTACTGCAGAAAGATCGAAGCGATCCTGCGCGAACAACATTGAATGGATAAAAAAAAGGCAGCACGTAAATGCTGCCTTCTTAATTATTTCTGGGTTCACTTGATCACAAATGTTTTGGTGATGGTTCCTTTTTCGGACTCCGCTTTAACAAAGTAGTTTCCAGAAGCCCATCTGTTGGTTTCAATGTTAAATGTTGAGGAAGATATTTTCCCTTCACTAACCATTTCTCCTGTATTGGCGAATATTTGATATTGCCCGCCGACCAGACTTTCACTTGCCGACAGATTAATTTCTGTACTTGCGGGATTAGGATAAATACTCAATTCTTGGGTAACACTCACATTTTCTACTACTGCATTGTATGCTTCATTCACAAATTCTTTGATTTTGTTCGGACCAGTGCCGGGGTACTGACTTCCGTTAAACGCCACATAAACGGCGCCTGTATATGGATTTACACAGATATCGCGCACACGCTGATTAAAAGAAGAGAAAAATTGATCTTCGCTTTCTACAGCCATTCCATCTGCACTCATGTGCAAAACAGACAATCGCTCGAACTGAGCTCCGAGTCCTCCCAAAACTGACATCAGTACGCTATTCTGCCACTCGGGAATAGCAGGGTGATTGAAATACTCGATTCCATTTACGGCAATACAGGGAGACCATTCCTTGAGCGGTTCCACGACATTGTTTTCTTCACAAAAATTAAGCTCGCCTGCCGTATTGCACATACCTTGAACATTTGGCCAACCATAGTTGCGGTTTGGAATAATGATATTGAACTCATCGGCGTTGTTCTGACCGTGTTCCGATTGGTATATTATTCCGTTCGGTCCATTGCATAGGCCTTGTGGATTGCGGTGTCCGAAGCTGTATACATAACTTGCTGGATCCGGATTATCATTCGGTATTGAGCCATCCAAATTGATTCTAAGGATTTTCCCATTGAGTGCTGTTTGGTCTTGACTGCTATCTCCACCATCACCAGTGTCGCCTGTAGACATGAGAATTTTATTGTCTTCGGTGATCATCAACCTAGAACCATCGTGAATAAATCCACCTGGAATTTCATTGAGCAATATATCTTCATTCACGAGCTGACTTCCATTCCATTCGAACGCTGAAAGCCTTTCATACACTGTCCATCCACTGCCGTAGTTGTATACTACAAACACGATCGGACTATTTTCCCAATCGGGGTGAATAGTCATTCCCAGAAGTCCAGGTTCGCTACTTCCCTCTTCAAATACAACAGCTGTAAGGTCGAGGACAGTTGTGTAGTTTCCTGTTGAAGGCTCAATCCTGATTACCCTTCCCACACGTTCTGTGGCCCAAATGTGATCATCGGCACCCCACAATAGCTCCCATGGAACTTGCAGGCCGGTAACTAAGTCATATTCTGTAAGGGTCGTTCCTCCGACTTCCCATGTAGGCTGAGAGTGAGAACATTGCACAAAACCAGCGAAAAGTGCCAAAAAAATGAGGGTACTGTTCAATTTCATTGCAGATAGAATTTGCTGCAAATTACTCACTGAATGTTATTTATCACAAGTTTAATTTTTGCCAAATCCAAGAAAGCCAAAGTTCTGGGATTGCTTTTACTCCACTTCAGTAACTATCTCTATTTCTCTTTTTTCTCCATTTGAGAAATAAATGACCACAGATCGACTGATAAAGCCCGTTAATCCTTTTGAATCAAATGTCAACTCCAATCTGGACTCCTCACCGGGAGGTATATCTAGTTTATCTAACTGAGCCGTTGTGCAGCCACAAGAAACTAAAATAGAGTCGATCGAAAGCATGCTTCCTCCGCTATTTGTAAGCAATACATTGGCCTGAACCACACTGTCTGCGGATATCTTTCCGAGATCGACCATGTTTTTATTCAAAACCAAAAAAGCATCAGGTATCACTTCGATTGCTTCGATTTCAATTTTTCTTTCTAGACAAGCTCCGGTGCTATAAATAGATTCCTTTTCGTTGAACAAATCGTCGCTAACCCCTTTGTCAGCTTTATATTCACCAAAAGGCTTCTCTACAAACTCCAATTTTCCACCATTTGTCGCATTCCCCTCCAAATACGGCTTAAAGACCCCTGCTTGTGCGCTTCTGAAATCATTTATCAAAGAGGTTATTCGACGCTTTGTGAGATTGACATTATAGTCCGTTTGAGCCCTCGGGCTTGCAAAACCACGTACATATACCCTAAGTCTTTTTCCATCTTCGAGTTCGCTTAACACCAATTTTCGAAAATCCTGTAGGTCCTCAAAACCACCCTTAGCATGAAGATCGAAAAACTCTTCGGTTAGTAATTCCCTTTCTTCGGCTTCTTCCTTTGAAAAACCTTTGGTGTTCTCCGATAGATATTTTGACTTCAACGAAATGTAGGAATTGTAAGAAGAAGTATAAGTGATAGTCGTTGATGTATCACGCGTATTTGGATTGGGTTCGTCGTTGTGAAAATACAATCGTACGGGAAGCTCTATGCGAACATGTTCAATATTGGTAAATTCAGCATCGGTACTTTCATTTTCTTTTGGCAATGGAATTTGATAAATATCGCTGCAGCAAGATGGATAGGGATCATCGCCGCCGCTTTTTCCACTTTCCCGATTGCTACTAAAAAACACAGAACCCGCCTTATCGCTTCGATGGTAATACAAATCATTGGAACTTGAGTTGTATGGTTTACCAAGGTTCACAGGTCTTTCGAAGCCTTTTGAAGTGTTGCCCTGCGATTTAAACAAGTCGTAACCTCCAAATCCTGCATACCCTTCTGATGAGAAATACAAAGTATCCAAATAAGCAAAGGGTGCCAGTTCATTGCTTTTCGTGTTTATCACATTACCTGCATTTTTTGGCGCCGTAAAGCCTTCTGAAATTTCGGAGTAATATATGTCCCACCCTCCCATGCCACCTTGCATATCGGAGGCAAACCAAAGCAATTCCTTACCCTCGAAAGTACTAACATGAGGTGTAGTAAATTCAGCAGAATCTAACTCATTGATCCTACCTATATAAACAATCTCACCAACGTGGCCTTGTTGCCATGAAGCAGAGCAAAGTTTTCGAAGTGGGCTATTATTTCTGACGCAGGTAAAATAAACGGTGGAACTATCTGAACTAAAACACAAACTGCCAATAGACTTATAGTCGCGATCTGAAAAGGGTATAATCTCAGGATCACGATACAATGAATCACGCATAACTGCGCTGAACAAGTCGAAGGTGCCACTCTCATTTAATCTAGTGAACAAAAGTTTGCCTGAAGAAGATTCAATGTTCGGGGCAAATTCAGAAACCACGGTATTCACATTTTCCTCTTGAAGCAGAGGTTCCACAATTGTTTCGGTTGATTTATAATCTAAAGCCCAGCGACATCCTTCCGCTTGAATTTCGGCATCTCCGATGAGAATACTCTTTTTATTTTTTTTGATAAATTTTCTGAAGTTGCGATAAGCCTCGTCGTAATCTCCGCCCGAACGCTGCATCGAGGCCATCCAATAAAGACTTTCGGGAAACAGTCGGCCTTTGTCTTTGTCGTAAAGCTTTTGATATAGATAGAGTGCACGCTCATTCATCTTCATCATTCTGCAGGATTCTGCATACGGAATGGTATTGTCAAAATCAGCAGAATCCATCTCGTAGGCTTTTTCATAACAGGCGTGTGCAAGCGGCCAATTGCCAACAGATTTAGCCTCTTCTCCTTTTTTCAGCCACGTTTTTGACTTTTGTGCTTGAGAGGAAAATGCGAGCGAGATTAAGAAGAGCAAGAGAATCAATCTTGTCATTTTGCTAAAGTACGGAATTAGATAGAGCTCAAAAGGGAGCGATTGGAGAAACGTTTGAAGAATCTCTGGAAATATTTACAAAGAAGTCGGAACTAAGCTTTTTCAATATCTCATTCAGTGGCAGGGAAAGTTTAGGATAAAAAGTTCAATTTTTCAACTTACACCGTTTGAATATTAAACCCAGAATGCGCATTGGAAATCTATTGCAGCGCTAACACCCTTTAATATCAAGCACTTTCTCGATTTTTACTCTTGATGTAAGTATATACACCATCAAATATTCCCGCATTGCGCATTGGAAGTGTCTTGAGGTTAATGCGCTGCGGGATTCTCGAATCTACACGATGGAGCAAAGTAATAGTTCGACCTGTGAATTCCGATATCTCCATCGCGTGATTCGGGATAATACCAATTCTGCACAATAAATAGTCCATGCTGAATTGCGCATTGGAAGTTTTTTTTGGGCAATGCGCTGCAGCATCTTGCATGCATGAAGTGGTAAATGCCGTCAAAGAAGCTGTTGTAGGCCAATGGAGTGAAACGGAAGTGGAATATTACAGATACATAAACCCAAATCAAGTGATAGAAAAATTGCACCCTAATTTTGCCGATGAATGCAG
>JAWXBG010000156.1:0-4436 GCA_034439875.1 Flavobacteriales bacterium | reverse complement strand
TTATCTTATTGAAGGGAGTTTTTTAAATGGGACCCACGGCTACGGCCTTACCTTGCTTAATGAACAGGGCGAATTGCTCAGCGACACTATTCGGTGGATGAGCGATGATTATCATTATCATCTGGATCGATTCTTAAAACTCAACGATGATGAATTGCTGATGTGCGGTGCCCTGTTCTACAATGAATACGATGGTTACATTGCTAAAATGAATTTACAAGGTGATATTCTTGAAGAATTAGTGCTTGGCAATCCGGATGATTGAATTGATTCGGAGATTAATTTTAATCTTGTAAATGACTCTACACTTTTAGTTGAATACAATTATTGTTATGAATATGAGAATAGTGTTCAGGAAATATCGAAACCTCATTTAACGAGTTTTAATCCCATTACATGGCAGATCATTTGGGATGAAGAATACAGCGTTCCTGAATTTGAGGGATGGGGAGGGGGATATAACTTTCAGGAAATTGTAGTTTCGGACGACGGAGGTTATGCCATCTGTATCGTATACTTTCCATTTCCACCGGACCCCGAAAATGTAAATCCGAGTGGAATATTAAAAACGGACAGTTTGGGTAATTTGGAATGGTTCAAAACATACCAACCACCAATCGGAATTCCAAACAGTCATAATACAGACATGGTACTTGCCCATGATGGTGGTTTTGTAGTTACTGGAATTTCTTATGTGAATGTTGATGAAATAGGTGAAATTCAAGAACAACGTAACTGGATGTTCAAAACTGATCCTTGTGGAGATTTGGAATAGGTGGATTGTCTGGGTGGAATCAGCGTAGAGGAATGGTCCACCAAAACAACATCATTGATTTCACTGTTTTCAAATCCAACGAATGATAATGCCACCGTTAAATTATCTTCACCGTTCAATGAGAGCTTAAATGTATATCTCTGTGATATCACCGGACGAGAAATTTCTCGGCAGATAATCCCTCCGGGGCAGCAAGAAATTCTAATCAATCATGATAATGTAAAACCTGGACAATATTTCACCATTCTCAGAAATAAAGAAGGCCTTATCATTGGGCAAAAACCGCTGCAAAAACTTTAGTACCTGTTCTAGTTCATTCCCACAGCTCCACCCACTCAAAACTGCACCTTGTAGCTGATAATCGGAATCAATGGCAAGTTGCTCCATTCCTTCACTTCACCCGCATCCGCATCGAAGTAACTTCCATAAATGTTTTTATGATTCGTACAATTCTGAATATCCAATGCCAGGGTAGTAGTCGAATTCTTTCTGTTCCTCTTCAGACTGAACTTTACATCTGTACGGAAGTAATCTGAGAGTCGGTCTTCAAATGTTTTATCGAGTATATACTCTGTTTCGCCTTGGGCCTTTGACGCTTCTAGATCGATAGGTGTAATTCTGAATCCGCCCGTAAATACCGTGCGAATGTTTAGACCCAAAGTTTTGTGTTTGTCAGGATTACCAACCGACCATTCTTTTCCAGCAGTAAAAGTGGTTGCATAGTTGGCGTTGAATCTGGTATTTCTCCAAACACCTTCGAGTGTTTTGTACTTCGAATCGTAAAGAGAAGCTGACCACAGAAAATAAAGTCCGCCATGGGTGAACTGCTCGAGTGTAAGCTCCAGACCTACATTGCGACCAAATCCGCTGTTAACCATTGAATCTAACATGTACCCCAATTCATTGTTGAGACTTGAAATAGGAGAATGAGCGTCGTTTTCAACTGCAATATTGTAGAGGTGTTGATAATACCCTTCAAGTTTCAAGTACATATGCTCGTTTAGGTTTCTTTGATAACCCAACACCAAGTGGTGGGCTTTGTTGAAACCAAGATTTTCGTTTGGCATACCTACCCTTCCGCTTTCATCGGTTTTTTGAGCGAAGTAGGTTCCCATAAGCTGCATTTGACTGTGCAAGCCATATCCAATAGTGAAAAATTGATTATTGTCTAAATCCCATTTCACAGCGAGTCGCGGCTCTATTGAATAGCTCTGGTTATTGGTGAGGTACATAGAATGGACACCAGCGTTGAAAGTCAATCTTTCGCTCATTCTGTATTTCCATTGTGAGAATGCTTGAACGAGTTGTGCGTTTCCGTTGATTTCGAGGGGAACAACTTTCTCTCCCGAATTATCATCGATATAACTGTTCTCTAAATCGAAGAAATATTGCGAAACGTAAATTCCAGAACGAAGACTATGTCTAGAGTTAATCTTATTGTTCAGCACAGAGGACAACATCAGACGGCTATTCAAGAATTGTTCTCGATACTTTTCGATAGCTTTAAAACTATAGTCGAGTTCTTCAGCTTTGTATGCTTGTCCGTGACCAGAGGCGGTGATTGTAGTGAGCAAATATGCATTTTCAGAAAGAGGGATTTGATGTTTCAAACCAAGGCTTCCAGTGTTGCTATAGTAAGTTTGATCCAGATCTGACCAGTTATCTTCCCAGAGAGAAGTATCCCTTTTCGCTTCTTGGGCTTGGGTACTTATACCTACAAAACCGAATAATGTAAATGCCCCAGTCATTTCGGTAGGCATATAAACATTGTAACTCAGATCCTGAAAATTGGTAACAGCGTCGCCGATATTTATGCCAAAATTCTGAAGTACCGACAGAGTTGAGTACCTATAATTGATGAGGTAACTTCCTTGATGCGCCTTCGAAAGAGGTCCTTCCACAGCAGCATCGAGACCAAGAAAGCCTGCTGAAAAAGTGTATTCCCGTTTTTCATTATTACCCTTTCTAAGTTTGAGATCAAACACTCCGCTTAAAGCATTTCCATATTCAGCAGAAAATGCACCAGTCATAAAGTCGCTGTTATCTAAAAGTTGAGCACTTAGAATAGACACACCACCGCCACTGCTGCCAGCTTGGGCAAAGTGATTCGGGTTTGGGATATCAACTCCTTCCATACGCCAGAGCAGACTCGTGGGCGAATTTCCACGAATTGAGATTTGATTTGTCCCATCATCGGCGGACACTACACCTGCAAATGAAGAGGCCATTCTCCCCGGGTCGTTTATGGCAGCAGCGAATTTTTGTGTTTCCTCAACAGAAAAAGTTCGAGTGCTCACAGTATTCATAGAGTTAATAGCCTCATTTTTATTCTTTCTTGCTGTAATTTCCACCTGAGACAACAAGTTAATGTCCTCCTCCATCATCAGGTTTAGAATTACTTCTTTTCCAGTATTGACAACTATATTGGGAACAACAAGTTCTTTGTAGCCAACGTAAGTAACCTTGATAGTATGTCGGCCTATAGGAACATTGGCAATTCGCCAACCTCCATTTTCATCAGAGCCAGTACCTAAGATGGGGTTTGTTTCGAGCACTACAAATACAGCGCCCTCTAGAGGAGTATTCGATATTTTATCCAAAACAGTACCTCTGATGATCTGAGTATAGTCTTGGGCATTCAGATTAAAAACTGCTGCAATTCCTAGAGATACAGCGAAAGTTAGAATAAAACGATTCATAATTGTGGTTGTTTGATGGAATGACAACCATGAAGTTTTGTACCCCTATAAGCATGGAAAAAATTATGTAATACCGCCTAGGTATAGCGCTTCATGCTTATAAATTAGTTTTTGGACCATTTTATAAGTAGAATGGGTATAATATTCTGGGCTTACCTTCGTCGAACCACTTACACAAAAAAATATTTTGAGATCAATAGCCTATATACTACTTCCTTCTTTATTACTCTGTTTGTTTTCATGCCATACAAAAAGTGAATATTCTTTTTCAGACTTTTTAGAGGTAGATAAAATTCAAAAAGTAAGGATGTACAATAATTCCGGAACCTTTGATCTCTCCTCCAAACAACTAGTTCAGTTTAAAAAAGATCTTGGAGAAATGAGCTTTGAACCACATTTAAGTGAGAAATTAGGATCCTTAAGTGTACATATTACTATTGACAATCGCGATTTGATTTTGGGAAGCAATAGCAGCAGTATACACGTGGAGGCGCATAAATCGGACTTTACCAAAAACACTGAACTTCTTGGAGATAGTCCATGGGTTAGTTTTAACACCAATGGTGTAAACTTGAATAACTATACACCGGAAGAAGAATAAATCTGAAAAACAATTAGTTGATATATCATGTATATTCTATGAACTTTCAGGAGGAGAGTACAATGGCTATCAGTCGAAAGTTTTGTTCGAAATAGATGCACAAGGCCCACACTGGCTGTGAAACAAGTAAATCAGGCGCACTGCCTGTAAAACATCCTGGTGAAAATTTAAGAGCAAGGGAAACAAGAATTGAAATTTGCATGCTGTAGATCGAGGTTTTAAGGAAACGCAAATGAGGCCCTGACGACCATTCCTGTGGAAAAGAAAAGCACTGATGGGAATAATGGAGAGGGAGAAACATGTCTTTAAATGGAGGTGGTGCAGATCAATGTTTCGTGGATACAAGGAGGCCCTGACGACC
>JAWXBG010000155.1:0-11563 GCA_034439875.1 Flavobacteriales bacterium | reverse complement strand
TCGAACTATTACTTTGCTCCATCGTGTAGATTCGAGAATCCCGCAGCGCATTAACCTCAAGACACTTCCAATGCGCAGTGCGGGATTATTTGATGGTGTGTATTCATAAATCAAGAATAAAAATCGAGAAAGTGCTTATTATCAAAGGGGGTTAGCGCTGCAACAGATTTCCAATGCCGATTCTGGGTTAAAGAGCAAAAAAGACTTGCGCCAAAGTGCTGTTGCGAGAAGCCGCAATTTTAGTCCTTGATGAATTTTCTCACTACGATATTTCCGACTCTTGTTGTTGCCATTAGGAAGTAACTGCCGCTTTGCAATGCTTCCACATTCACCTGAGTGTGGTCGGAGTTTGGTTGAATTCTCAAAACAACTCGGCCTGTGATGTCTGATACTGTAATGGTCGAAATTAGATTGGGGCCTAGAATATTTAGTTCTGAATTTGTTGGATTGGGATAGATAGTGAAATCAAATATGCTTTGATCCTCAACTCCTACTAACATGCAACAATCAGCACCTGGGGCAAGGAGTTCAAAAGACTCAACCCAATCTCCATCCTGGTAGTAGCAACGAAGCCAATGCCCTATGTCAATGCACGTTTGTGCTGTTGGGTGTCTCCAACCTTGCCGAACATTGCCTATTCCTTCTATCCATTCTTCCACAAGCAAATAATATCCAGATTGATTGTCAGAATATTGAAGCGTCCATTTGTTGCGCTCGCTGCCATCACCGAGTGTGACGGGTTCAACGGAAATTACAGTTAGCTGCACTTGCTCTTCCTCTGATTCAGGATAACAATGGTCCAGTAAAATGGTGTCGCCAACTGCAAGTGTAAAGTCAAACCAAAGTTTTTCTTCATCGCTTATTGACTGACGATAGAAATATTTTCCAGCATCTTCACGCAACAGAAATGCGTCATTCAAAATTATACCCCCGGTGCAATAGCCGAAACCGGAGAATTGTAAATACAGCGTGTTATTTACATTCACAGTATCTGAAATGGCCAGTCATGTAGGTGTATTGTACACAAACTCACCTATTATCCAAGAGCCACTTCCTTCAACCCAAATACCGTTCTGTGCGATCGGCAAAAGGTCTTTTTGACCTAACGTAACAACTGAGGAAAGCCAAAAAATAGCAAGTAAGAATTTTTTCATGTAATTATTGTTTTACAAAGGCTTCACTAAGTAGGTCAACACGTGCATTGATACAATTCAAAAAATAGATACCCCAAGGCAAATTTGAAATTATAAATGACGTAAACATAATCTGAGCAAAATCTCCTTGATGCATTAGTTGGCCGTGCTAATTAAATATTAGAACTTTCCAGATCTCTCTTACAGAAAATTGTATTGAGTACTTTCGTTGGACGGGTTTGGAAAGATGTGCAGAATTTCCAATTATTCAAACTTTAACCCAGAATCCGCATTGGAAGATCAAGTAACATTGGTGCAATTTGCTACAATTTCGGGTTTGGTCCAAACGTGAAAGAGGTTTTGAGTGGTCCCCTCGTAAGATGGCCACAGGGATGTCGGCCTTTTAGAATACCCTGCAATTAGTCGCAGCTATACTCCGTGTTAGCAGGATTCGGATCACAGAAATTGTGAAATTTAGTGTAATTGCCATAAATCAAGGCTTTGAAATTGGCATTTTGATTTTGTGCTCCGGCAGCACGGAAAGGCACATTTTGCAACTGCTTTAAAGATCTCGAAGCAAACAAACCAATGCCGTTGGCCAAGTTGGTATAGGAAGGTCGTTCTTGAACAATTCCAGTAACAGGGTCGCTCACATTCATATATGTATTCAACTCTTCATTTGCCATTGCAATTCTAAAATCCAGGGCTCGAGTAGTGAAATTGTCGAAGTAGCCAACCTGCCTAGTCACATATGCATTCACAGGAATCTTACTTCCAATAGTAGCAAAAAATGATTCTCCATTAAACTCAATTTCTTGTTGCGAACCGGTAAGAACGTCGGTTCCTACCTCCAATTCTCCAACGCTGTAGTCAATGTATTTTGCCACAGGGCCTCCTACAGGAATTGTATGTTCTAGATCGGCCCACAGTTGCTCTGTGTAATGAAAACGAATGGTTACATCATATCGAACCACATTCTCTGCTGCGAGCCAACGGATTTTTACCGATTCCTTGTATGTGAAATTTAATCCTGCTCCTTCTTGAGCCATTAAAATCGTGTTGTCTTGCTGCGGTTGTGTAATGATCAAATCTTGGGCACGCACAAGATCTGTTTCTGCGAACACATCAACTTTATCCACAAAATCAATATTCAGACGATAAATAGACTCTTCATTGAGACCCGATGGTGTTGAAACAAAATATACTGTCTGCTCAGGTCCGTAAAAAATTCCATTCCCTTCTTTATTTGAAAGTTCTATTGATTCCAATGTCAAGGTATTCACCAAATCTCCATCATTCCATTCCTGAATTGTGGCCACGAACTCACCCTCTTCGTATTCTGAACTATCGCGGATAGTCGCATAATCCAAATTATTTCCTTCGCCAAGAAATGTCTTATTGATTTTCACCCATTGAGTATCAGCTGCCGGATCAAGCAAACCAAGCACAATTGAAGTTTTCAAATATGGCGCATTGAGCTCCACTTCGGTAGAACAACTTGCTACTAACAAAACCAAAAAAGCGTATAAAATGAACTTTAATTTCATATCTATTCTTCCTGTTCAGGGTTAATCCCAGGTTTTGCAGTTGGAATCTATTACGTCCCTAAAAGTCTGTAGCGACAGGCACTTTCTCTATTTTCTATTTTACCGTATGTATCCTACGCTTTCAAATAAAAACCTTGCGAGAGCACCCGCCCTTATTGCCTTTCAGCGTTCCATCTGCCAAATGTGGGTTTATTTTAATCATCAAAAATAGTCCGATTCTCCTTGTTTTGACCACAACAATCGATCAATAGTTGCAATTCCAATGTGCTTTGCAACTAGTCTTGTAAGAATTTCATCGTATCGATTCCATCTGCATACTCCCATAAATCAGGTTTTTGGGTAGTTCCAAATGGCAAGAAACCATGACCGGCAATACATTGTATTTGTTCGGATTGCGAATCTAGTTCCCTCTTAAGCTCAGAAGGATTAACATAATATTCAAAGTAGATGCTACCTGTGGGAGAGGCCAAAGCTTTATCATTTCTCAAAATCAAAAATCCATTGTCGAGTAAGTCTTCTTGATTCAGCAACCAGACAGCCTTGTTGTAATCGTAATTGTTTGCGTATTTGTTGTGATTTACAATTTCGTTAAAATCGAAAATACCCTTGAAAAAAAGATCCATTTCATATCCTTCAGGCAGATATATTTTGGTGATACTCCGACAGCCCAATCCAAAATAGTCGAACATATCATGTCCCAAACTCACCAACTCTTCTTTGGTTTCGGTTCCATCTAAAACTGCAACACTATTTCTGCTTTTGCGGATAATGTGGGGAACTTCGCGAAAATAATATTCAAAGTATCTGGAGGTATTATTGGATCCCGTAGCGATAATCTTGTCAAAACCGGTCAGTTTTCCAGTGTTCAATTCCGTTTGATCTTTCCACCGTTGATCCCAACCTGCAAGCATGTCGAGCAGCGCAGGAATCAATACTTCATCTTCAGATGAAAGTCGGATAATTGCCTTGTGTCCACTGATTAAAACGCTCAAAACGTCGTGAAAAGCAACCAATGGAATATTTCCAGCCCCAATTATACCTACCGCCTTTCCCGTAAAACTGTCGGCTATTTGATACGGTGCGAGCCACTTTTTTAAATTATCCTCAGTCAGAAGATTTGTCCAAGCCTTGAAGGACTGGAGGGTGTTTTTTTCGGTAAACCATCCATTTTGTTGGGCTGCTCGGCTAAATGTTTCCTCCCAGGTCAAGAACTCAACTTCGGTCATTCCTGAGCCAAAACCACTCCATCCTGCTCCGGAAGAGAGACTTTCCATGGCTCGGCCCAACTGAACAAATGATGAAATCCGCTGTTCTCGTGTCATGTCAATTGATTTAAAATAGATATTTTTGCAGCGCGAAATTAAAACCCTTTGAGGGATTGACTTAGAAAAAGGAGAGTACGATGGCTATCATGATTACGGATGAATGTATTAACTGCGGCGCTTGTGAACCCGAATGCCCTAACCATGCTATATATGAAGGTGGTGCAGAATGGAAATACGCTGAAGGAACCGGACTTCATGGCATCATCAACATAGCGGGGGAAGAGCAGGATTCTGACAGCTCTAAGGTACCCGTGAGCATGGATGTTTATTATATAGTTTCTGATAAGTGTACCGAGTGTGTTGGTTTTCACGACGAACCGCAGTGTGCCGCTGTATGCCCTGTAGATTGCTGTGTAGACGATCCCGAACACAGAGAAACGAAAGAACAACTTTTGGCGAAAAAAGAGTTTATGCACCTTTGATCCTTGGTGCACACTTAAATTTTTGTTTTTTCGTTCATAAGGTGACCTATGAAAATCCGGTTAATGAAATCATCCTTTTTAATCATTGCTATTGCCTTAGCAGCGAGTGTCAATGCCCAAAATCTGGTTGCCATTGAAGACTCCATAGCTTTTCACCATGAAATCCTTCGCAATACCGGGTCAGATGATCTTCGGAAAAAAGCCTCTGAAAAAATGAAGGGGTTTTTCATGGATGCATTTACTACCGCAGAGTGCTTTGATTTCGGCTTCGAAAAACTCCAACTTTGCAAAATCACTAGCGACGACAAAAGGGTTCGATTGATCAATTGGAATGTCTCGATGATGGATGGCACTCATGAATATGTGTGTTATGTTCTTTTAAAAAATTCAAAAACTAAAGTTTTCAGTTGGACTGAACTTACCGACAATGCCAGGCAAACCGAAAAGGTAGAGACAAAATACCTCACTGCAGAGAAGTGGTATGGCACTTTGTATTACGAGATCATTCCTATGGGCAAAAAAAAGAAAAACGATTCGTATACGCTTTTAGGATGGGATGGCTGTGATAGACTTACCACCAAAAAAATAATTGATGTGCTCAAAATAAACGGGGACAAACTCAGATTTGGAGAGGAAGTATTTAAGAGCGAACTAAAACACTCCAAAAGAATTGTTTACGAATACAGCGATGAAGTGAGTGCTTCGGTGAAATATTATCCTAGAAAAAAACACATCGTATGTGATCACTTATCCCCAAGAAATCCTTTGATGCAGGGGATTTTTGCTGACTATGGACCCGAGGGCACTTATGATAGATGGATTCTCGAAAATGGAAAATGGATCTTCGAGGAAAATATAGATGTGAGTTCCTATACTGAAGACGATAAAAGGCCCTTTAGCCTCCCAAAGCTCTAAAAACCCATTCTGCCGCCACCGAAAATCAAACGTACTTCCGTGGCTCCGTATCCATATTCGTTGTACGGTGCGTCCATAAATGTGGCATTGGGGTAATATGAATTCAACATCTTTCTGATCTCAGCACGAAGCACGCCTTGCCCTACTCCGTGGATAAAAACACATCTCGGTATTTTTCTCTCTTCTGCTATTCGCAACATCCTTTCAAAATGCTCAAGTTGAATCTGCACCATTTCATAATTGGTCAATCCTTCATGTGCATCGACAAGTTCGTGTATATGAAGATCCACTTCCATGATTTCCCCTTTTCTGCGATCTGTAGTGGCTTTTCGATTGTTGTACATCACCTTGAACTCATCTTCAGCCGCTTTGGCAAGGCGGGCATCAATATTTCGTTCGATGAGATCGCTAATCTCAGGCTTCACTTTATCATACGCCAATTCTTCGTTCCTTCTATCGGAAATAGGCACCAATTCGGATACCGGATGGGGATATTCGAATCCACTCTCATCCTTCACCATCACCATACCTGGAGAAGGAAATCCTGTAATAGTTCCCTCGCCTGCTTCGTTTAAAAAGCGCACCCGATCTTTTATGTGAAATTCCAGAGACATGAGTGCAAATTTAATTTCTTCTGGCTCTCAGAAAAGGATAATACCGTTTATGCCTATAAAATAGTTTGGGCTATTCAACCCAGAATCCGCATTGGGATTCGCTATGAAGTGCTAAACCCCAAAGATAGCAAGTGCTCTCGCAAGATTTTTATTGGGTGGTGTACAGTCATACATCAAGAATAAAAATCGAGAAAGTGCTTGATATCAAAGGGGGTTAGCGCTGCAATAGATTTCCAATGCGGATTCTGGGTTTAATAAGCAGAATTGGAATAAATTCGAGGCCTTGTCGAAATTATCTTATCCAATGAAACAAAATCAACGCTTCTCTAGACTCATTTTATTGTTCTGCTTGGCCGTCATTCTAAGTTTTCCGGCACTTGCTCAAAAAAAGACAATCGACAAACTGGATAAAATGTTTGCGAAAAGTCTCGCGGATTTTAATGTCCCGGGAATGTCAATTTCCATAGTGAAAAACAATGAAGTTGTACTATCCAAAGGATATGGAGTCAAAAATGTTGAGACAGGTGAAGTTGTTGACCAAAATTCACTCTTTTCGATTGCCAGCAATACCAAAGCTTTTACTAGTGCTTGCCTAGCCATTTTAGTAGATCGTGGAAAAATAAAATGGAGCGATAAAGTGCGTAAATACCTACCCTACTTTCAGCTCTATTCGCCTTATGTTTCAGAAGAAATGACCATCCGTGATCTACTTTGTCATAGAAGCGGCTTAGCAACATTTAGTGGAGATCTCATTTGGTATGGCACCACATACAGTCGCGAGGAAGTAATAAGGAGGGCAAGTGGATTAGAGCCAAAATATGGGTTCCGCGAAGCATTTGGATACCAGAATATCATGTTCATAGCGGCAGGCGAAATAGTAGAAGTTGTCTCGGGAAAAACATGGGATGAATTTGTGAGAGAAGAGATTCTTACACCCTTGGCCATGAATGAAACGAATACAAGTATTCGCGAGTTTACAGTTGGTGCCAACATCGCAATGCCACACAATGAAAGAGAAGGCAAAAACGTAAAAATAGACTATGTCAACTGGGATAACATCGGCGGAGCTGGCAGCATCAACTCCAGTGCAAATGACATGAGTAAGTGGTTGATGCTCCAATTGAACAAGGGCAAGTGGGGTGAAAAAACTATTTTTCAAGAAGATCGAGCATACGAAATGTGGGAAAATCAAACACCCAGATCAATTGGTCAATGGCAACGACAGAATATGCCCTCAAGGCACTTCTCGGGTTATGCACTCGGTTGGGAGATCATGGACTACCATGGCTATAAGGTTATTTCGCATGGAGGAGGATATGATGGCATGATTTCCAAAACAATGTTTGTCCCTGAATTGAACCTCGGATTTGTAATTCTAACCAACAATATCAACTACCTCCCAAGTTGTTTAAGTTTTGAGATTTTGGATGAGTACATTGGATTGAATTCAAAAGATCAAATCGATTGGATGAAGATGTTTCTGGATTTTAAGAAAGCAGATGAAGAGGGAATGCTGGCAAAGGCAAAGGCTGATGAAGACGCCAGGGTAAAGGATACTAAACCCTCCAAATTGCTTGAGGAATATGCAGGCGTCTACACAAGTGAGATTTATGGCGATGTAGAAGTGAAGCTCAATGGACCCAACGAACTTACCATAGACTTCAAACCAACCGCATTATTCAAAGGAAGTCTTACGCATTACCATTATGATTCATTCGAGCTCAAATGGACTACCAGCATGATGTTGCCATCAGGCAAGGTAACGTTTATTTTGAATGCAACCGGAAATGTGGAGGAGATGAAGGTATTTGTCGAAAATCCAGATTTTGATTTTACCGAATTGAAACTTCTGAGATCTAAGTAATTGGTATTATAGCTATTACATCTTTCCAGTTTAATCTAGAATCTTGAAACGCTATCGCAAAAAACTTCTTATATTTGCGGCCTCAAAAAAAATGTCATCGTAGCTCAATTGGATAGAGCATCGCACTACGGATGCGAAGGTTTGGGGTTCGACTCCCTACGGTGACACGAGTAGGAATAATTCTACAGCCCAACAAAGACGCTAACTTCGGCGTCTTTTTTTTTGGACAATCTTTTGGTCAAACAGTTGCCTAGAAACCAATATTAACCCAAATCAAGCGATAGAAAAATTGCTCCCTAATTTTGCCGATGAATGCAGTTTTCGATCGCTTAGATTTGAGAATCCCGCACGCATTCTACAAAAATTGCCCTAATACGTAATGCGCGATTAATAAGCTGTATTTAAGGGGACCTCTAAAACCTCTTTCACCTTTCGACCAAATTCGAAATTATGACAAAGATGTATGAATTCTTTCGGGACAAATTTGGTTGAAACGCGAAAGATGTTTTTAGAATTCCCAAAAGTCATCAGTATATTTCAAAAGCATGGCGCACTCTGTGTAATACCAATGTTACCTAATCACAGTCAATGGTCCCTATAATTGTCTACTCAACTATCAACTTCTTCGTCACACTCATTGCTTTATGCGATATGATCATTGAATAAATTCCTTCATCAAGCGAGGAGATATCTAATCCTATGCCGGGCATCACATTTTTACTCATTACAACTTTACCCGTGATGTCATATATGACCATAGATGCGTTCGATGGAATGCCTCTGATTGAAATGAAATCATTGGCGGGATTCGGATACAATGTATAGTTGGCTGAAGTGCTAACACTTTCATGCTCCATAGTGGTTACCATCGAACACAAACCCATCACTTGAATTGGAACGTTACTGCTCGTTTCCGAATCATTTCCGAGTTGCATTTCATTGTTCCAACCCCAGGCCCAAACCGTGTCATCATTTCTTATAGCAAGGCTATGAAATGAGCCGCATTCGATTGCCACAATGTTACTTAAGGTCTCAATCTGAATAACTACATTACTTGTGGTGTTGTTGCCTATGCCTAGCTGCCCAAATGAATTATCGCCACAAGTCCAAACTGTACCATCATTCTTAAGAAATGCCACAAAACTTCCGCCGTCATCTATAGAAATCACATCTGAAATGCCTGGGACTTGAATAGGAGAATAACTATGATCAAATGTTCCGTTTCCTAATGCACCCTATTCGTTATATCCCCAAGCCCATACGCTACCGTCTGCTTTGAGCGCATAGCTTGCTAAATCCGAGCTTGCGATTTCTATTACTCCCGTTAAACCGGGAACCTGTGTAGGAGTGAAAAGGTATATGTTAAATCCATTGCCCAATGCCCCATAGAAACCTGTTCCCCAAGCCCATACGGTGCTGTCATTCTTCAGAGCCATGCTGCGCTCAAATGCTGCTTCGACTGCAATGACACCAGTCAGACCCTCAACTTGTGTTGGTGTTAAGGTGGGTGTGTTGGAAGTCGTTCCGTTACCTATTTGTCCCCAAGCATTATAACCCCATGTCCAAACAGTACTATCATTTTTTAATGCAATACTTGCAGCGAGCCATCTATAGCCTTAACACTGCTTAAGCCAGTTACTTGTATAGGACTGTTGGTGCTTATTTGATCACCAATGCCCAATTGGCCATAATCATTATTTCCCCAAACCCAGAGCGTACTATCACTTCTGAGCGCCATGCTATGAGATGTTCCACATCCAATCGAAATAACATCGCTGAGACCTAAAACCTGAAGGGGTGATCCACTGTCTAAGTTATTTCCATTTCCTAATTCGCCATAAGAATTAGATCCCCAAGCATTCACAGTGCCATCTTCGCATCGGAAAAGTGAATGGTAAAAGCCGCCAACCATGTTCTGAGCTTTTGCCATGCTGACAAATCCTTCTGCGAATAAACAGAAATAAAGTGAGACAAGAAACAAAGGGAATCGCATCGAGCGTTTCAAAGCTGAATTTGTTGAAGGCGTATTTGTATTAACCGCGCCAGGTAATTGAAGTATAACTTTATTCAATGGTATGAGTTTTTTGCCTATGATTATTAAATGATCTTATACCGTTTTGGTATCTGTAATAGTCCAATACCTTTCACTCCATTGACCTAAGACAGCTACTCTAACGGGATTTACCACTTCGTGCATGAAGTGGTATTATTTGATTATCACGATCGCCTGATGCGCTATTGTATCTTTATACTGCACAGCTAATGTGTAAATTCCTTCAGAAAGATGCGCAACATCCACTGATATGTTTTGCCTGACTTGAGCGGATTGCCAAACCCATTTTCCTGCATGGTCGATAATAGAAAGTAGAGTAACATCTCTTAAAACATCATCTTTGAAGCGAATGAAAATTTGGTCGCAGGCGGGATTGGGATAAACTGTCACGACAGGATTGTTGCTGCCATTCTCCAAAACAGTATTCACATCATCAATAAGGAATCGACTGGCTGAGAAATACCTAGTATAATTGGCACCTTGAACATTACTTCCGGCCAAAACGATTTTCCCATCAGCTTGCTGAATTATTTCTTCGCCGTAATAAACACCGGTGCTGTTCTGAGTAGTTGAATAGCCGTCTTCATTGCCAAAGGACATGTCTTGTATTCCATCAGCACTGTATTTAATAAGCAGACCAGGTACCACCAGTCCCAATCCGTGATAAAGACCGCCTAGCATAATGTTGCCATCTTGCATCACCACCATGCTCTGAGCGCGGTCAGTGTCTGGCAGGCCGGAAGTAATAAAGCCATCAATGCCAAAAGTGCTGTCAAGTTCACCATCTGGTGTTACGCGCACCAGTAATGCGTCTAAACCTGTGTCGAGGGTGCTTGTAGAACCAGCCATGAGTATGCTCCCATCTCCTTGTAAGGCGACTGCCATGGGACTAGCCCCGCTTTCTGACACATCATAGATTCCAATACCTTCTTCGGCAAAAGTGTTGTCATAACTCCCGTCCAAATTCAAACGGATGAGCATACAACGACCTTCGCTCCATTCGTTTTCGTTCAGATACGAGTCATTCCCTGCAATTACAATTTTGCCGTCCGGCTGTTGCACTGCATCAAAAGCACCAGCGGTTTGTTCTGATGGCTCCCTTATCCAGATTCCATCTCCATCGAAGGTAATATCCAAATCACCGGAAGGGGTGAAACGCACCGCTGTCCATCTGTTCACACCGATTGCAGAATTTCTACCGAAGCCCAATACCAATATGTTGCCATCGGCCTGTAATAAAATACTTCGCGGCCTGTTGAAGAATGAACAGGGCGCAGTTTCCATTGAGCCTGCGGTGCCAAAGTCTGTGTCAATGGAGCCATCTACATTGAATCTTGTAATGGTATAGGATGATTCAAAGAAATCAGTGCAGTAGACACACAAGAATTTTCCATCCGGTTGAATAACCAATGACCTTGCTTCTTCATGGTGAGTGGCATCGAACAATAAATCGCCAACCGCTATACCTGCGCTGCCAAACGACTCGTCTAGCGCACCATCCGTATTGAGACGCACCAAGGTGGGTCGATACAAACCATCTATCTCAGCTTTACCAAACAACACTAGTTTTTGGTCCGTTTGAAGAGCAATGCTTCGGCAATAGTTGTTGCCTTCACCCAAGTCAATATCGGCTAAGCCACCTGTGCCAAAACTGATATCGAGGTCTCCTGCGTTTTGTGCATGGGTGTAC